>JAHFEC010000100.1 GCA_023248665.1 Microcaldota archaeon
GGGACGTGTACAAGTTCTATCTCTCCACCCGCTGGGGCGCCGCCTCCCAGCTCCAGATGTCCGGGGCCATCCATCCGGACTACCGCAACGGCGCCATCCGGTTCCTGTTCGGCGGCCGGCATTACATGGGCGCCTATGTCGAGGAGATCCGCACAGGCTCAACAGCCTCTTCGCCCACCCCTTGGGGCAACACCCGCTATGGGGTGGGCTTGGGCGGCGGCTATAATCTGGGCAACGGCCTCTCATGGGGTGGCTTCGGACTGTCCTATGACCCGTGGCTCTCTTCCAACCTGTCTTCCGCATCTTCCTACCTGAGCATCTACTCTCCGCCCGGCACGAGCCTGAGCATCCCGTCCGCTTTCGGCTCCGCCGGCGCCAGCACCGAGTTTGTCTTGAACAACCGCTGGATGTTCCGGGGCGCCGTCAACATGTTCTCGTCCAACAATCCGGCATCCGGCCACCTCCAGAACAATCTTCTGGCCGACATCGGCTTCTATGGCCAGCTCACGCCCTACACCCAGTTGCAGGCCACCTTCAACCAGACGCCATTCGTGCAGCAAGCCGGGGCTTCCTTGGTCAGCACCGGCTACGGTTTCGAGAATCTCTCCGGCCTTTCGGCCTCCGTCACCTATGCGTACAGCACCAAACAGGATCCGACCTCGTTTGAGGTGGGCAAATACGAGATGAATTACAACCTGGGCCCGTATACGAGCCTCGGCTATCTGCACTGGCGATACAACTTCCCCGATACGGGTGATTCGGCCTACCGAAACCGGATCCGCTTCACCCAGTTCTTCCCTCTTCTGGACGACTCCGGGTTCGGGTATATCAACGCCCAAGCCGAAAAATGGGACGTTTATTCCAATAATATCCTGCACCGATGGGACGGCCGCGTTTCCATCGGCATCCAGTGGAAATTGTGATTATGTTGGGGTGATGAAATGATTTTGAACGGTTTGATCGAAAGTGTGGAAGTGCAACGCTCGCCCGTGGGCGGCCCGATCCAGTCCCTGGAAACCGACCTGAAAATCACGGACGTGAAAGAAGTGCAGGGGAATCTCGAGGCCACGTTCTTCTACGAGGTCAAGTATGGGCAGGACATCGGATTCGTCCGCATGGCCGGCCGCCTCTTGGTGTCGGCCCCGAACAAGGCGGCCCAGGACGACGTGCTCGCCGCGTGGTCCAAGGACAAGAGCACCCCGCTGGGCTTCTCGCAGGAGGTCGTCAATGCGGCCTACAACCTGTGCACCATCAACTCGGTGCTGGCCACCCGCATCGTCAACCTGAGCCCGCCATTCCCGCCCATGTCCATCGATCTGACCAAGGGCCTCGCCAACGCGCAGAAGGGAGCCGCGCCGGCCCGCCCGGCCACGCCGTCCACCACAAAGCGCAAGCGCTGAGCAGAACAACGAAATAAAATCAAAACAAGCGCTGCTTTTAATTTTTCATATCTGTCTTAGCCCTGCTTTTTCCCGTGCCCGTGCTTGGCCGGATGTTTGGCATGGCCGGGGTGGTGCACATGGTGCGCGGGCGGGCTTTCGCTTCCCTTCCCGGCCCCGCTTTCTCCCGCGCCCATCTCGCGCTTGCCGGTCTGCGGTTTTTCGGGCATTTCTCCCTCCCGGCTTCCGGCCGGCCTCCAAGCGTCATTCTTTTTCCCGAGCATTTTCCACGCGCCCATGGCGGCCAGCGCGATGACGGCTACGATGATCACGGCGGCAATTCCGCCGATGATCACGGCGGTCATTGGCACAGTGCCATTGTCCTGCGATGCCGCCGCGCCCGTGCCGTTCGAGAGGTTCGCGGCCGGCTCTTCGGCCGGGGCGCCGGAAGGCGTCGCATTCTCGGACGCGTTGGCCTGCGAACCGTTATCTTCGCTCACGTTGGCGGCCGGCGGCGCGGTTTGCGGCGCCCCTTCCACCACGGTCTTCGCGCTCTGGCCGTTCCAGGCGAATTCGTACGTGCCCGGCGAGGCGGCATAGACCGGCGCGGCCCCATTGGCGTCCGTGAGCATGGTCAGGGCGCCGTCCGGCGTGCCCACGGACACGCTTTCGTTGGCGAGCGGTTTGTCTCCGGCACGCACGAATGCGACGATCGGGGCGTAGAGCTGCGATCGGGCGGGCGCGCTCAAGGCGGGCGTGGCGTTGGCCAGCGTCTGGCGCGAGAGATCGAGCGGCAGCCAGTACGCGCCCGCCGAGCTGAACGAGAACGGCGCGGATATGAATTTCTGTCCGTCTGCCATCTCCAGCTTCATCTGGAACGTCTGGCCCGGATACAAATACGGGATGAGATAATATCCGTCCTGCGCGATGCGGTTCTGGCCGCCGAATACCTGTCCCTGTGCGTCCATCACCGTGATCAGTTTCCCCTCCCATTTCGAGGATGGGTTGTCCACCACCTGCCCGTAGAGCGTGTAGGTGGTCTGTTTGATGTTCATCTTCACATTCAGCGTCTCGTTCACGTGCACGGTGTACATGATGATCTGCTCCGGGTAGAACGAGCGGTTGAGCCGCACGAAGTAGGTGCCGGCCGAAAGGTTGAAGAGCGCGTTGCCGTATTTGTCCGTCGTCTTCTCGTACACCACGGTGTTCCCCGAGAGCACCTGCACCTTGGTGCCCGGAAGCTTGGAGGGCGCGGCATAATCCACATCGCTGACGCTGACGTTGATCACGTAGGCAAAAACGCTTGAGAACAGCGCGAGCAGCGCGATGGCGAAGAGGATGGAGTTTCGGACGGTTTTCATGCCCTCCAAACAGCAAGGAGGATAAAAAGGTTTTGTATTCGGCCCGCTAGGCGAATCTCGTCCCGCAGGCCGGGCACGCGCTCATGTAAAAATCGGCCCGGTATCCGCATATCGGGCAGGTGTAGACGGTCTTGCGCGCCGTCGCCTCGCTCGGCGCATAGAAGCCGTGCCTGCATTTTACGCATTCGCGCGCGTCCAGCTTGTTCGCCGTGCCGCATTCCGGGCACTTGATCCGGAACATCGCCTCGATGTGGGTGCCGCAATTGGGGCAGCGCTCCATGCGCGTGTCCACATCGGTCTTGCATTTGGGGCATTTGGCCTTCATGAGCGGCCGGTCCCTGTTCTTCGGGAAGAGCGCATCCTTGAAAAGCTGGAAAAGTCCCATGCAACCCGTTCGGTATGCGCGAATAAAAACGTTCACCTTCCGCTTTTGCAAAAACGGGCATAACCGGACGGGAAGCCTCCCGTGATTGCGAATAAAAACATTGGCGCCATCTTCTTCACATGCTCAAAATCGGCCTCGCTGGCTTTGATGAGAAACAGCGCCGGGCGTATGCGGCCAAGCACGGGCTTGCCGTCGCGGTCGCCGGCGTGCCCCTATGCGTCCCCGCGCCCCGCTCCACCCTGGAGGGCGTGCGCACGTGCGCCCGTCTGGGCATCCGCGCGATGGAAGTGGAGTTCGTGCAGGGCGCGCGCATGAAAGACGAGCTGGCCAAAGAAGTGGGCCGCGAGGCCCGGAAGCTGGGCATCTCCCTCTCCGTGCACGGGCCCTATTTCATCAACCTGTGTTCGGGCGAGGAGCTGAAGATGAAGAACACGCACCGGCACATCTTGTCCTCCGCCCAAGCGGCGCACCATCTTTCCGCCTCGCCCGTGGTGTTTCATCCGGGTTTTTATCAGGGCCGCACAAAAGAAGAGTGCGAAAAACGGGCCAAGAGAGACCTCGCCATCATCCTCGAACAGATGGCTTCGCTCGGATTCGACGACGTCGTTCTCGGGGCCGAATTGACCGGGAAGAAATCGGCTTATGGGGATGTAGATGAAATCATCGAACTGGCGCGCCATTTCGGCTTGGCGAAAGTGCAGCCCGTCATTGACTTCGGCCATTACCATGCACGGATCGGGAGGATCAAGACAAAAGAGGATTACGAGAAAATCCTCGACAAATTCGAGGATTCGCTCGGCCCGGCGTTCCGGCATCGCTTCCACTGCCATTATTCTGAAATCCAGTACACGGCGGCGGGCGAGGGTCGGCATTTGCCCATCGGTTCATTGGCCGATTATGCCCTCGCGCCCGAATCCGGCCCCGGCGCGGGCGGGCCTCCATTCGAGCCTCTGCTGCAAGCGCTTCACGGGCGCAAATATGAGGGCACGGTGGTGTGCGAATCGCCGGCCATGGAGAAAGACGTCCTCGTCATGGAGAAAAGCTACCAGACGATGGCGAGGAAATGAGCGTCGGTCCGTCCGTTGAGGCCTTTTTATGAATACCTGAACTGCCCATGTGCTAAAAAGCCCTTCAGCGGAAAAACATTCCAGCACAAGTTTCTCCGCTCGTCTGCCTGAGCTACGCGAAAAAGGGCTAAAATGGCCAAAGACGCGTCAAATGAGGGGGGTGTGTAGTGGTGAAGAATATACTATATATTTAAATAATCTTCGCCACTACATATCTAT
>JAHFEC010000024.1 GCA_023248665.1 Microcaldota archaeon
TGAGGACGATGACGAACGCGATGGCCAGGATGAGGATGTATTCGATGGTGGCTTGGCCGCGAAAGCGCCGGGATTGGGCGGTGGGACGCATAAGGTATGCACCCCGGCGCATTTTAAAAAGATGACGAAAGACAAAAACGGGAAAGAGAAAACAAAACACGAAAGAGAAACAGGATGGAAAAAACAGAAAACAAAAAGAAAAACATTCGGCTCGCGGGCCAAAAAATCCGGTTTTTTAACGGGCGCTCCGGGCCATCCTTTCCGTCTCGTCCCGCTTCTTGACGGCGTACGAGTTCTGCACGTCGCCCCGGGCGGCCAGTTCGATCTCGTTGGCCAGCGCCTCGGCGAGCGTGCGCCGGTTGCTGAAAGCGCCCATGATGGCGGCCAGCGTGATGTTGCGCAGGGCCATGTCGAGGCGGCGCGAGGCCGACACGTCCACGGCGACCTGATAGGACACGCCGCCGAACGACACGCGGGTGAAGTCCTCGCGGGGGGCGGAGTTCTGCACCGCGTCCACGAGCACCTGCGCGGGGTTCTTCTTGGTCTTCTCGGCGATGATGGCAAAGGCCTCTTCGACCACGCGCATGACCTTGGTCTTCTGCCCCTGCAGGGAGCCGTTGGTGCGGATGACCTTGCCGGACGTCTTCATGCCGGTGCCGCCGCGCATGAGCTTGTTCATCAGGCGCTCGACGATGTTGACCTTGCGCTTGCCGAACATGTGCTTGGCCTGCCGCCCGTGCGAGTGCGGGTACGCCACGGGGTCGAGGTTGACGTAGGCCACGAGGCTGGGGTCCGAAACGACGACCTCCTCCAGAGCGTATTTTCCGAATAGTTTGTCTGACATAAACATGCAACTCCATTCCTAACGTCTAACGTTTGGGTTTCTCCTTGCGCTTCTGCACCAGCATCTGCAGGTCCACGCCATTGACCTTGATGACCTTGTAGCGGACACCGGGGATCGAGCCCATCTGCCCGCGTTGCGAACCGCCCAAGCCGTCGATGGTGACCTCGTCGTGCTCGTCGATGTAGTTGATGGCGCCCGAGCGCGGCGCGAAGGCGGTGACCATCTTGCCGTTCTTGATGAGCTGGACCTTGACGCACTTGATGAGTCCGGAGTGGGGCTGCTTCTGCTCCAGCACCTTCTTCTCGATGACGATGCCCTTGGCCTGCGGCGCGCCCTCGATGGGGTCGAACTTCTCTCGCAGGCGCAGTTTCTTTCGCTTCCAAGGCTTCTTGAGCCAGCGCTGGCGCTTGCGTTTGCGCTCCAATTCACGTCCTGCGAATTCTCCTTTTCCCATTCAATATCACCAGTTACGATATGCATCCGTCGGTTTTTTTCTCTTTCTTTTCCCTGAAGGATTTTCTTTCTCTTGCGCACAAGAGAAAGAAAAGGCTTCACTTCGTGACGAGCTTGAGGTCGCTTGAGAACCTGCGCTGCAAGAGCGCGCGGTGCACCTTGATGCGCTCGCCGCCCTTGCCGATGGCGGCGCCGCGGTCCTTCTCGTCGACCGTGACGTAGACCGTCTTGGTATTGCTTTTCTCGTGCATGTTTATATTCGTTATCGGGATGGGCGCGAAGAGCGCGCGCAGGAACTGCTCCATGTCCGGGTTGTCCTCGAACACGAGCACCTGCCGGCTGAACGCCTGGCGCACGCGCGTGATGTGGGCCCCCTTGGAGCCGATGGCCTTTCCCATGTCCTCGCGGGGCACGAGGAAGACCACGGCGCTCTCGAGGATGACCATGTCGGACGGGATGACGCCCGTGAGCTGCTCGAACGTGGCCATCGCCTTCAAATCGTCGTTGTTGAGTTCAACCATGGCAAAACCACTCACAAGAGCCTCATCAGCTCGGGGTCGATGGTGCGGGTGCCGAACGCCCCGGAGCCCGAGTTCGCGGGGCCGACGATGCTGAATGCCTGCAGGCTGGCCGAGGAATCGGCGACGGACGGCTCGGCTATGAGGCTCTCGCAACGGATGATCAAGTGGCTCTCGACCGACCGGCCCGTGTCGTTTGCGAAGAATATGTATTCGGCATAATCGCCGGGCTTGGCGATGGCCTGCGGCCAGAGCTTTGCCGGCGGGTTCGTCTCGAAATTCAGGATTGCCCGGACATAAGAGCCGGAACCATTCCGGCCCTCGGCCAACGACAAGACAAGCCGGACGGATTTCACCGGGCTGGCCACGTCGAACGACGCCGCCTTCCTCGAGACGTCCTTGTAGTTCTGGAAAATGTGGCTGGCGCCAGCGACCTTGAATAGGGCGCTCTGCTCGCCTTGCAACTGGATGCGCTCGATCTGGAAGCAGACCCTCCGGTCCGGGATGCGGAGCGTTCGGGCCCGGGAGCTCGGGACGATGGAGATTTCGTTCATATCAGCCCACCATTCCAAGAATCGGCGAATTTCCAGCCTCGATGACCACGAGCGCGGACACCGAGAACGGCTTGCCGCACACCGAGCCCAGCTCCATCGAGGTGCCCTCGAACGTGACGAGCGGCAGCTTGGAGAGGGCGCAGTAGCGCGAAAGGTCGGAGGCCTCCGGCGCGGGCATGTTCTGGGCGATGACAACAAGCTTTCCGCGCCCGAGCATGGCGTCTTTGAGCGCCGTGCGCAGGCCCAGCTTCACTTCGCCCGAGTCCAGGCACATGCGGATGGCCTTGCCCAGATTCATGGATTCAGAAGATGCACTCTCGCTTTTTCGTCTTGCCATTGAATCAACCTCTCGAGCCGGCGGGGGAAAAACGGCTTTCTTTGCGCGCCGGATCACTCAGTTTCGATAGATATTGGGCCCGCCGGCCCTTTTATATCTTGTTATTGCGCCGGCGGGCGCGAATTTTGCCTTGCGCCCCGTCGCAGGCACTTACAGCTTCATTTTCAGCTTCACGAGGCCCGTGCCGACCGGGACGAGCTGCCCCACGATGATATTCTCGGTCACGCCGATGAGCTTGTCCTCTTCGGCTTTCGTGGCCGCGTTGACGAGGTGCTTGAGCGTCTCCTCGAAGGCCGCGCGCGCCAGCACGCCGGCCTTGCCGCCGGAGAGCCCGTGCCGTCCGACGGATTGGATGGCGCCTTCCATGGTCATCGCGTCCGCCAGAAGCATGCAGTGGCGGGCGTCCACGTTGAGCCCCTGCATGTCCAGCACCTGCTTGAGCTCGCGCGCGAGGGAATTGCGCGCGGCTTCGACGCCGAGCACCTTCTCCATCTCCTTGACGTCGTTGGTGTAGCAGCGCTCGAAATCCACGCCCTCGATCTTGGAGATGCCGGCCAGATTGGAGCCGGCGGTGCGGATGAAGAGGCCGTTCTTGCCCTTGAGCACGATGGTGCGCGTGATGCGCTCGACGCCCTTCATCTGGAGGCCGCGCATCTTGGTGGAGAGGTGGCGCAGCTTCTTGAGCGACGCGCCCTTGGGCTTGACCGAGACCGTGTTCTCGCGGCTCTCGACCTCGTCCTCCTTGCCGGCGAAGGCCTTGACATGCTTGCGCACGGTGTCGATGTCGATCGCGTGGGCGTCCAGCTCGTCCTTGTCCACGTGGACGAATATCTTCTTGAGCGTGAAATCCTCGGTGATGTACGCCACCTTGTCGAGGCTGATCGACTCGATCTCCTTGGCGATCGCCTGGGCCTTCTTCTCGTCGGTGGAGGCCGCCCCCTTGAGGTGGATGTCCATCAGGGGCTTCTTGGGCGCGCGCCGAGCGTCCACCAGCTCGATGAGGCGGGGCAGGCCCGTGGGCACCTGCTCGGCGACGCCGGCATAGTGGAAGGTGCGCATGGTATTGTGGGTGATGATGCCGTCAAAAGTCGCAAATGTTTCGCTACCCGGGACGGTGAAGTCATAGACATGGGAGTGGGAAGGCGCGACATATTCGAGCTTCTCAATCTCGTCCCAGACCACGTCGCTTTGTTCGGCCTGGCGCAAGGTAGCCAGTTCCGGGATGACGAGGCCCTTCAGCCCTGAGATGGCCGACAACTGCCCAACGTATTTGGCCAGGGTGCTACGGCCGATGCGACCGCGGCGGGTGGCACTGTTGACCAGACGGGAAGGGATGCCTGCCGCTTTGGAGGCGCGCCAGAGGGCTTTGCCGATACCGGGAATCTGGTCAACCGCGTCGTAGCCGTTCCGGGGGGCCGAGTCGGCCAGCAGACGCATGGCCGCCAGCCGCTCTGGCAGGTCGGAGCCGATTTTCTCCAAAAAGAGGCCGGCGTAGCGGTAGGAAACGGAGAGGTTGAAGGTTCGCCGGTCCGGGCGCTTGGTCGCATAGATGCCTAAGCGAGCCAGCAGCAGGGAGATGCCATCAATGAGCGCCTTGGATTTGGAGGAGGCGCGGATGACCTTGCGCTGGACGTTGACATTGCCGTCGCCGTCGAAATACCCGCGCAACATCGCGCCGATGAAGGCTTCGTCGGCCGCGTATGCGAAGGTGGGCACCTGTTTCTGATACGAGGAGGTGCCGCAGGTGGCTTTCATGAATTCGGCCAGAAGGGTCGAGTTGATGCGGATATCGTGGCCGATGGAGAAGCCGCGGGTGTTGGAGTATTCGTTGTGGGAGAATCCGCGTTCTTCGGCGAATGAGCGCACCTTCCTGAGGATGGGCTCCGCGGTGTTGGAAATGGAGAGGTAGTTGTGGGTGGAGTTGCCTTCGGCCAGGTAAATCCCGGCCAGCCATCCGAGTTGGGAGTCCAGTTCAAGTTGCGAGGCCATCGGCTTGCTGCTCTGCCGGGGGTAGGCATAGAGCTTGCCATTGTTGCAGACCATGTATTTGAGGCGGGATTGCAGCACTTCCTGCGCATCTACACGGGTGGCGCAGTCGGCACGGGCCAGGGAGAGGTTGCGCACCACTGGCAGGCGGTCGCGCACCTTGAGGGTGGCGCCTTCGACAGGCACGATGGCGTTGTCGCGCCGGATGACAAAGGAGTGGAACGGGGTGGCGGTGATTTCCCGGCCGGATCGGAGGCGGATGCGCAGGAGCCTGCCGGGGGAAGGGTGGCGCGAAATGGCCGAAACCGTGCGCCATTCTATTTTCTCTTGCGAGGTGAGACTGGGAACGGACAGTCCGACCAAAAGGGGCAAATCGCAGATTTCATGCGTGTTCGGGCCTTCGCCTTCGCGCACATGGCCATATTGGGCGAAAATGGAATCAACGTATTCGCCGATTTTGACAGGGGTTATCGCCCCCCCTTGCGCGTCGGAGCGAACCAGCACCTGCTCGTCGTGGGGCAGGGACATCTGCGTGCCCGGCTCGCCGATGGACTGCGCGGCGACGATGCCGACGGCCTCGCCGACGGGGATGCGGTTCTGTTCGCTGGTCATGGCCATGAGTATCACCTTAGACGTCCATCTCGTCGCGCGGCTCGCTCGACGCGGCCGGCACGGCGGCTTTGGCCCCGGATTTCATGGGGTCGAGCGCGTCGCCCCCGTACAGGAATTGCACGACGGATCCGCGGCTGTCGCGCACCGAGAAATCGGGGGAAGTCACCATGTCCTGCAGGGCGTTGATCAGCCGGCGCTGCATGTAGCCGGACCGAGCCGTGCGGATGGCGGTGTTGACGAGCGACTCGCGGCCGCCCATCGAATGCTGGAAGAATTCGGTGGCCAGCAAGCCCTTGCGGAACGAGCTGGAGACGAACCCCCGGGCCGGGCCGCCGCGGTCGCCCCGCGCGAAATGCGGCAGGTTGCGCCCCCGGTAGCCGCGGTTGGGCCGCTTCGAGCGGACGGCCTGCTGGCCGACCATCGAGGCCATCTGGATGGCGTTCAGGAGCGAGCCACGGGCACCGATCTTGGACATGATGATCGACGTGTTGTCGGTGCCCATGTACTTTTCGACCAGCTCGCCGGACACGTCGCGGGTCTTGGACGTAATCGACATGATGCGGTCCTCGAGCGTCTCTTTGAGACTGCGCCCGGGGAGGCGCGCAAGCGTCTTGTTCTTGAATTGGGTGATCACGGACTCGATCTCGCGGCGCATGCTGTCCTGCAGGGTCTCGATCTTGCGGACCGCCTCTTCGGAGAGCGAATAGTTGGCCAGCGACACCGAGAAGCCCTGCCGCGTGATGGTGGCGATCTCCATCTTGGAGGAGCGGTCGAGGAACTGGCGCGCGGCGTCGGTGCCGCAGAGGTGGATGACGCGCTCGAGGATCTCGTCGAGCGCCCGGTTGTCCAGCGCGCCCGAGACGAGGATGCCGTTCTTGATCGCGATGTTGTTGTCCGGGTGCGGCGAGCCGTCGGCGAGTTTGCGGGTGAATTTGCTCATGATCGTGCAGGTGAGGCCGGAGGGCAGGAGGGTGGAGAAAAGGATCTTGCCCGACCACATGTCCTTGCGGTCGGCGGGCGGCAGGCGCGTCACGCCGGAGGCCGCGAGGATCTGGCAGGCGTCCTCCTTGTCGAACTCGGTCTCCATGCGCGTGAGGAAGAAGGCGCCGGACACGTAGTCCTCCTGCGGTTTGATGAGCGATTTGCCGTGGCGGGGCGAGAGGATCTGGTCATGCACTTTCATGAGCATCTCGGCCTCGATGCGGGCCTCCTCGGACTGGATGACATGCAGGTTCATCTCGTCGCCGTCGAAGTCGGCGTTGTAAGGCGGGCAGACCAGCGGGTTGAGGCGCAGCGTCCGGCCCGGAAGAACGCGCACGGTGTGGCACATGATCGATATGCGGTGCAGGGAAGGCTGGCGGTTGAAGAGCACGGTGTCGCCGTCCATGAGCTGGCGCTCGACGACGGAGCCGGGCGCGAGGGTGTCGAGGATCTCCTGCCTCGTCGTCTCGGTGATGCGCACGCGCTTGCCGTCCGGGCGCACGACGTATTCGGCCATGGGGTATTTCTCGGAAATGATGAACTGCTTGCACCACTCCATGTTCCATGTGGTGATCTTGACGGGCACGGTCATCTCCTCGGCGATGGCCATGGGCACGCCGACGTCGTCGATGGAGATCATCGGGTCGGGCGAGATGACGGTGCGGGCCGAGAAGTTGACGCGCTTGCCCGAGAGGTTGTAGCGGAAGCGGCCCTCCTTGCCCTTGAGCCGCTGGCTGAGGGTCTTGAGCGGGCGGCCCGAGCGGTGGCGGGCGGCCGGGATGTTCGCGGTCTCGTTGTTGAAGTAGGTCGTGACGTGGTACTGCACCAGTTCCCAGAGATCTTCGATGATGAGCTGGGGCGCGCCGGCGTTGATGTTGGCCTCGAGACGCTGGTTGATGCGCATGATGTCCACCAGCTTGTGGGTCAGGTCATCTTCGGAGCGGTCGCCGGTCTCCAGCGTGATGGACGGGCGGACCGACACGGGCGGCACGAGAAGGGCGGTGATCACCATCCACTCCGGGCGCGAGTACTTGGGGTCGAGGCCCAGCGCGGCGATGTCGGCGTCCGGCACGCCAGCGAGCCATTCGCGCACCTCGGTCGGGAGCATGATGTCCTTGCCCCGATAGAACGTGGTGGGCTTGAGCAGCTTGATCTCCTCGAGCTTGTGCTTGCAGTGCGGACAGCAGATGCGCCGGGCGGACGACTTGGCCGCCTTGGCCTCCGCGGCCGCCTCCTCTTCCTCGAGGGCGGTCATGACGTGTTCGGCCTGGGCCTTGTCCTTGACGAGGATGCGCTTGCAGGCCGGGCAGGTGTTCTTGAGCACGTGGAGCATGACGCGCGAGAATTCGGGGTGGATGACCGGGCGCACCAGCTCGATGTGCGCGAAGTGGCCGGGACAGGAGCGCAGCTTGCCGCCGCACGTCTTGCACTTGAGGCCGGGGTCGATGACGCCCATTCTCGGATCCACGAGCCCGCCGTCGATGGGGTAGGAATCGTCATTGTAGGTGTCCGGCACCGTGATTTTCACGGCGGAAATCTTGCGCACCATCTCCGGCGAGAAGATGGAGAAGCGGATTTTGTCAATCATTTTCGAGACAACCATAGAAAAACCTCAACGCTATTCCTTGGCCCTCAAGCCTTGTCCCTCATCATCAGCCTCGGGAAGATGCCGATGGCCTTGATCTCGTCGAGCAGCAGCTTGAACGCATAGCTCATCTCCACGAGGTGCAATTCCGAATTCGTGTCGCAGAGCGGGCAGTACTGCTGGTTCTTGACGTGGTCCTTGACGGCGATGGAGCCGCACTTGGAACAGACCAGCTCGTGCGTGAGGTCCGACTCTTCGAGCAGCCGCTCGCGGATCAGCATGGACGCGCCGTAGCCGATGAGGCAGTCGCGCTCCATCTCGCCGAAACGCAGGCCGCCTTCGCGGGCGCGCCCTTCGGTCGGCTGGTGCGTCAAGAGCTGCACCGGGCCGCGCGAGCGCACGTGCATCTTGTTGGACACGAGGTGGTGGAGCTTCTGGTAGTAGATCACGCCGATGTAGATCTTGGCCTTGATGGCCTGCCCGCTCTTGCCGTCGTAGAGCACTTCCTCGCCGTATTCGTCGAATCCGAGCGCCTTCATCTGGGCGCGGTACTTGTCCTCCTTGTCGCCCAGGAACGCGGTCGCGTCGCCGAACTCGCCCGAGAAGCACGCGGCCTTTCCGCCCAGCATCTCCAGGAGATGGCCGGCCGTCATGCGCGAGGGGATGGCATGCGGGTTGATGATCAGGTCCGGCACGATGCCGTCCTTGGTGAAGGGCATGTCCTCCTGCGCGAGGCGGAGGCCGATGACGCCCTTCTGTCCGTGGCGGCTGGCGAACTTGTCGCCCTGCTCGGGGATCTTGTTCGAGCGCACGCGGGCCTTGACCAGCCGGTTGCCGGCCAGCGAATCGGTGACGCACACCGAGTCCACGAGGCCTTCCTCGCCGGACTTGATGGCCAGCGAGTTCTCGCGCTTCTTCTCCTCCACCATGCCGAACACGGAGATCTCCTCGAGGAACCGGGGCGGGGAGGTCTTGCCCACGAGCACGTCCTTGGAATGGACCTCGGACTCGGGCAGGACGATGCCGTCGTCGGAGAGGAAGCGGTAGGCTTTCTCCTCGCGGTAGCCCTGGCAGGTGACCGGCGGAATCTCGAACTTGTCGTGCTGGCCGCCGGGGTAGCGGCGCTCCTCGGTCTCGTGCGATTTGTAGAACACCGTGCGCCCGAGGCCGCGGTCGATGGCCGAGCGGTTCATGACCACCGCGTCGGACGAGTTGTAGCCGAGCATCGAGGTGACGGCCACCACGAAATTCTGGCCGGCCGCGTGCTCCTGGAACTTGAGGATCTTGTAGGGGCGGGTCTGCACCAGCGGCTGCTGGGGATAGTACATGACGTGCGCGCGGCTGTCGGTGCGCTGGTTGAAGTTGAGGGTGTAGGTGCCCAAGGATTGCTTGGCCATGGCGCAGGCCATGGTGATACGGGGCGAGGAGTTGTACTCCACGTACGGGAGCACGGACACCGTCACGCCGGTGATGGTGACCGGGTCAATCTCAAGGTGCGTGGTCTTGGGCGTGATGTCCTCTTTTCGCAGCGCGATCAGGGTCCCTTCCTCCTCTTCGGCGTCGAGGTATTCGATGACGCCCAGCGAGACGAGCTTGCCCCAGCTCATCTGGCCGCTTTTGAGCTGCTCGATCATCTCGTCGGTCAGCAGGCTTTGCCCGTTCTCGACGACCAGATAGGGACGGCGGGCGCGTCCGGAATCGGAATTGATGACCAAGTCGTGGCTCTTGCGGTTGAAATAGAAATTGACGCCCATCGGCAGCTGGCCGGCGCGGCGCTGGGCGCGCAGATTCCCGAGCGCCTGCTCGCCGTCCTGCACCCAGCCCACGAGCCGGCCGTTCAGGAGCACCGAGATCTTCTTGCCCTCCTCGTTTTTCGGGACGGGCGGCCTGCGTTTTCTTTTCAATGCCATAAGGATATCCCCTTGTCATCATTGGTCTTTTCAGATTATGAGCGGTTGAGTGGTATTCGCGGTTGCGCGCGCTTCGGACTTTCTTTAGGGCTGGACGGGTTTCATGCCCATCTTGAGCAGGGCCTGCTCCACGCCGCTCTCGTTCTCCCCGGTCGAGATTTCGTTGAAGAGCGCCATGTTCTTGACCAGCGCGCACGACGGCCCTTCGGGCGATTCGTTCGGGCAGAGCTTGCCCCAGTGCGTGCCGTGCAAGTCGCGGGCCTTGAAGTGCGGGTGCTTGCGCGAAAGGGGCGAGATGATGCGCCTCAGGTGCGACATGGATGAGAGGAACGACGTGCGGTCCAGGAGCTGCGAGATGCCCGTCTGGCCGGCGATCCAGTTGCCCGTGGCCATGGAATAACGGATGCGGTCGGAGAGGGCGTCGGGGCGCACGAGCGTCTGCACCGCGAGGCGCCGGCCGCGCGCGTCGGCGCGCCCGGCCTGATACGAGATGTCCTTGACCAGGAACTGGAAAGCGTAGCGGAAGAGCTCGTCCATCAGGTCGCCCGCGAGCTTGATGCGCTTGTTGGCGTAATGGTCCTTGTCGTCGGGCGGCAGGCGCTTGTTGGCCACGAGGATCGCGCGCTCGGCCATCTTGGCCAGGTATCGGGCTTTGGCGACGCGGTCGGCCGGCTCGGTGCCGATGTGCGGCAGAAGATAAGTGTCCAGCAAAACTTCGGCGCGCTTGATGCGGTATTCCTCGCTCTGGCCCGGCGCGGCCTTCTTGCCGACGTAATCGAGCGCGTCCTCCTTCTTCTTGGTGAGGTCTTCCTCCATGTTGAGCAAGAGGTCGTTGATGATCTGGGGGTCGTCCGAGAACGCCTTCTTGATCTCGTCGTTGGATTCGAGGCCCAGCGCGCGCATGACGGCGATCAGCGAGAGGTCCTTGGGCGCAGCCGGGAAGACACAGTGCAAGAGACCCTCCTGCGTGCGCTCGACGATGGAGCGGGCGCGGAACGAATAGCGGGTCGAGAACACCTTGGCGATGACGAGCTTCTTGTCTTTCTCAAAAGTGCAGATGATGCGGTTGGGCGCGAGATCCTCGATCGAGGTCAGGACGCGCTCGGAGCCGTTGATGATGAAGTAGCCGCCCGGATCGGCCGGGTCCTCGCCGCCGGCGATGAGCTCCTCCTCGGTCATGTTGTCGAGGTGGCAGAGCTTGGACTTGATCATGACCGGCATCTCGCCGACGTACACTTCGGAGAACATCTTCTTCTCGACGCCGTTGTAGATCGGGACGATCTCGAGGAAGATGGGGGAAGCGTAGGTGAGGTTGCGCGCGCGGGCCTCGGAGGGCAGGATGGTGCGCTGCGAGCCGTCGGCCTCGATGACCTTGGGCTTGTCCAGACGCACGCGCCCGAGATGGAGCTCGAACCCCTCGATGGAGGGCTTGATGACGCCGATGCGGTCGATCATCTGCTGCATGCCGAAATCCACGAACTTGTTGTAGGAATCCAGATGCTGCTTGACGAGGCTGTTTTCGCGGAAATATGCGGGGAGGAGTTCTTTGGTCATAAACATTCACCTGCCGATGCTGAAGCCCCGCCGACGTGCGCCAACCGGCAACAGGTCTTGTAAGGGCGTATGGATGGAGGATGGGCTCTAATCTTCGATGACGCGGCGGAAATAATCATAGTCTCCGCTGAGGTCTTTGCGCTTGATTCGGATCAGATCGCCGACCGAAGCCTCGAGGCCGACCAATGCAGGATCGGTCCGCTTTATCTTCGGGAGCTGAGCTTCGCTGATGTTGAATTTTTCGAGGATCTTCTTCTTTTCATCGTCGGGAAGGACGATATGCTCGGGACGCAATTGGTGGGGTAAGCTTTCCGCTTTCTTGGTCAAAGAAACACCGCTAATCCTTAAGGTAGTGCTTATGCGAGGCTATCATTAAGGAGATGAAGGTTTAAAAAGGTTCTGAGAAGAGCGGAATCGCCCCCGGGGCATGAGGACCGCCCGCCCGCGCAAAAGAACGGTTAAGCTCTGGCCTTCGCGCCCCTGAAAGCAAAAAAACGTTAGAGGCCGAAACCTTAGCGGCTGATGTATCCTTTGGCCCTCAGCCAGTCCGCCTGGATGTGGTTGTAGCGCCAGATAATAAGGGGGAAAATCACTCAACGATAAACAACATCCCGCTTCTCGAAGTCAAGAAGATGAAGCTCGTCCCCAATCACGCAATAGATAATCCGGAAAGGGGGCACCCATACCGTCCGCTCGCCTTTGCGGTTGAAACGCAATGGTTTGCCGATATCGGGTTTCTCGACGATTTCGCATATCTGAATCTTAATCCG
>JAHFEC010000101.1 GCA_023248665.1 Microcaldota archaeon
TGCTCGGGGGCCGCGACCTCGAATACGCGACCGATCCGCAATGGCAGCCGGACATCGACGATCTTCGCAGGAAGATCAGCGAGCGGACCAAAGCCATCGTGCTCATCTCGCCCAACAACCCCACCGGCGCGGTCTATTCGAATGCCGCGACCCGGGCCATCCTCGACTTGGCCGGGGAGCATTCCATTCCCGTCGTCGCCGACGAGATATACGACCAGCTCGTCTTCGACGGCTCGCACGCGCCCATCCACACGCTCGCCCCCGACGTGCCCGTCATCCGGGGCAATGGCATGAGCAAGAACTATTTCTATCCGGGCTCCCGCGTGGGCTATCTGGCTCTGCACGGCCCGCGCCTTGAGAACGTGCAGAACGGCCTCGTGCGCCTCTGCAACGCCCGCCTCTCGGTCAACTGGGAGATGCAGAAAGGGGCCGTCGCCGCCTTCTCGCACCCGGCCGACCACTTGCCCGATGCGCTCACGCGCCTCAAACGCCGCCGGGACGCCATCGTGCGCCGCCTCAACGAAATCCCGGGCATCCGCACCACCGTCCCACAGGCCGCCTTCTACATCTTCCCTCAGATCACGGACGGCCCGTGGAAGACGGACGCCGAATTCGTCTACGACCTGCTCTCCGAAACCGGCATCGTCTCCGTGCCCGGCAGCGGTTTTTCCAAGAATCTCCCCGGGAAATTCTTCCGCCTCGTCTATCTGGCCAAAGAGGACGAAATCAATTCCGCGATGGACAAGCTGGAAGCATTCATGAAAAAGAGGCTGGCAAAAAGCGCATAAAAATGCGCGGGCACAAGCAAAATGCCCGACTGTCCGGTCTTCAAAGTTCCGTCTGGCGGCCATTCTTATCGGTCGTTTTTTCCTATCCGCCGCTCGTGTAATACTTGCAGATGTTGGCATCTGCCGAGTTCTTGAGCCGGCCGCACAGGCTCGCGTCCTTCTTGGCCAGCGCGATGTTGGAGATGCACGATGAGCGGTAATCGCTGTCCGTAATATTCTCGCACAGCGCGATGTCCGACTGCTCGATGGCCACCATTCGCGTGCACGCCTCAACGCTGATGTTCTCGCTCTTCTGGCAGCCTGCGATCTGCGCGCCGGTGTCCCCCGTTCCCACTGCGCCGGATGGGGCGGTTGCGGCGGGCGGCTGGCTCTGCGGCGGCACCGGCAGCGTCTGGGCCGGTTCGGGCAGGCTGCTCTGCCCGTAAATAAGCGCCTGCTGCATCTTCTGCGCCTCCTGCGGGTCCACCGACTTCTCCAGGCATGACTGCCGGTATGCCATATCTGAAATCGAATAGCAGATGTAAGGCTCCTGATACCCGATGGCCGTCTCGTTGAGGCACTTGTCCTTGTCCGCGCCAAAGACGCTTGCGCACCGTTCGGCCTGCGAAGGCTGGATGCAGCCGTACGTGAACGAAAAGGCCAGAATTGCGAAAACAAATGCAAGCAGAGCGGGCGGCATTCTCTTGGCGGGCGTCATGGTCGGATTAATCGATTAGAGGTTAATAAGGCTTGCGAGCGCGCCCGCGCGTTTTTTCTAAAGCAGTTTCCCGATCTCTTTCTTGATGCTCACGGTCGCCGCCGCGTTCGGGATGGTGTCGGTGGTGACGATGCGCATCGCGCCCGCCGCGTGCAGGCGCTCCATCGCGTCCTTGAGGAACATGCCGTGCGTGGCCGCGCAGGACACGCTCTTGGCGCCCATCTCCAGGCACTTCTGCGTGGCCTTCACCATCGTCCCGCCGCCGGCGATCAAATCGTCGATGAGGATGACGTGCTTGCCCACGATGTCAAAGTCCGCCTCCATCTTGGCCACGGGCCGGTAGGCCTGCTCTCCTTGCGCGTATTCGCCCCGCTCCTTGCGCATGAACAGCCCGTTCTCGCCCACGAGGTATTTGGCGCCCGCGTCCGGGCTGATGACCACGGCGTCCGATTTGGCCGCCCGCAGGAATTCCACGAGGTGGGGTCCGGCGCACAGGTTCGTGATATTAAGGCCCTCGTACACGGACACGCCTGGCTTCTTGAGGAAATGGCAGTCCCAAGTGGTCAGCTCGCTGGCTCCGTTCTGGCGCAACAGTTTGCACAGGAGCTTCGCGCTCACCACCTCGCCCGAAAGCCATATCTTGTCCGAGCGCGCATATGGCAAGTAGGGGATGATCAGCCGGATGTCCTTGGCCTTGTTCTCGCTGGCCCCGTACATCATCTGTAGCAGGATCACGAGGTTCTGGTCCGGGTCCGGGAAAAGCCGGTGCAAGATGACGGCCGTCTTGCCTTCGAGGCGGTCGAGCTTGTCGATGCGGCAATAGCTCTCGCCGTCCGGAAACCGCTTGCATTCGGCCGAAGGCGGCGCCAGGTCCGCGCAGTTCGGGGAGATGATCGTCTCGAATTCGCCGCTCTTTGCGCTTTCGATCTCCATTTTTTCCACCCACATTCTGCCTGTTTTTACTATGCCCCCGCGCCCATATAACCCTTTGGGGGGCCAAAACGAAGCTTCCCCCAAGGCGCGCCCGGTACCGGCTCCAACCGACTGCCATGCCCTCCCGACTCTCCTCTACCATTCTCGGCGCAAGACCAGCCCGGCCAGCACCAGCGCGGCCGCCAGCGGCACGGCCAGCAGCCACGCCCCGCCCTGTGCGCCCCGCACGACAAAATCCTTGCGCGCGGGCCTGAGCGCGTCATCGCCGGCTATTCCAAGCGAAACGACGGGCGGCATCCCCCCGCCCACTCCACCGTCTGCGCCGTCCGGGCCCGCTCCGACTCCGCCATTCTCCATCGCAGGCAAAGTTCCGTTATCCAAGCATCGCACGCTCGCATGGTCCGCGTCGCTCCCGCCGATGCCGCATCCCCGCCGCGTGCGGACGGTCCAAAGAGCGCTCCAACCGTCCTCGAATTCGTCCTCGAGGAAAACGGTCGCATTCGCCTCGCCGGGCGGCAGGACAGACTCGTCCATCTGCACGCGCATGTAATACTGCCAAGCGAACGAGCGGTTCTGCCCGTCCAGCGCGCCCGGCTGCAAGTACGCGTGGCTGGAGTTGGCAAAAGTCCGCACGAGCGGCCCCGAAGTCGCATACCTTGCCCGATCCTCTTCTTTGGGCAGCCGGCGCACGCTCATGAAACCGAACTCGTCCTTTTCGGGGTAATACTGCGAGAAGTTGGCTTGCGCCCACGCGAGTTCTCCGGCGCCCATCTGGATGCGCTGCGGCTGGCGCGAGAGCAGGGCCGCGGCCTGCAGTTTGGGCGCGTATTCGAGCTGCTCCAAATCAACCGGCTGCAGGAGCACGAGCAGGGGCTCGCCCGTTTCCACCTCATACGTCCGGCTGAAGTTCACCGGCACGGTGTAATTTCGCTGATCAATCTTCTCCTCGCCCGGCCCGCAGAAGCGGATGTTGGCCATGCCGCCCTGATTGGGCGCGCGGCCCGAATTCTCCACCTTCTCCCGGTGGCGGTATTGCACGCCGACCACGCCATCGAACGTCATGGTGAGGTTCGGCAAGCGCGGCGAGCCGTCCGCCGCGCGGCGCACCGTCAATCCCGCCCACGCCGCCGCCGGCACATTCATCTCCAGCGGGTCTTCGCTCCCGTTCTCTACCCTCATCGTGTAATTCTGCCCGTCCAGGCTCCAAGTCATGGTCCCGTTCAGCCACGCGCTGCCGTTCTGGCCGATCTCCCATTCCGAGACGCTGCATTCGCCCATCTTCGAAACCGATTCATGGGGCGAGTGCTTCTCCCCCCACGCAAAGAAAACTTTCGGTGGATGCAAATCCGAGATGCGCCCGTCCACCGAAGGCGCGGCGCCCAGCACTTTGAAGTAGGCATAGGAAAACGGGTGCTCGAGCGAAGTCGGCTGTTGTGCCACGTCCGACGGATGCACGGACGACGGCGAGAGGTTCGCCGCGAGGGCGAGATTGTCCCGCAGCGCGCCGGCATGGCCCGGCCAATCCGCAAGATTGTCCATCCCGCCCCAGGCCGCCGCGGACAGGAACAGCATGGCCACGAGCGCGGCCCACGCCCGCCCCCCTCGCTCAAAGCACAAGTTCATTTGCATGGAAACGGCGCTCGCAGTATCGGCAGCGGATGCCTTCGGGTTCCACCGCAAAATGCCCGTCCACGCGGCTCTCGTTGGAGATGCAGCGCGGGTTGGGGCAGCGGGCCACGCCGACCAGTTCTCGGGGGAGTTTCACATCCTTCTTCTCCACCACCTTCCCATTCTCGATGATATTAAGCCTGGCCTGCGGGCAGATCAGGGCGATCCGGTTCACTTCCTGCGTTCCGAGCCGCCGGCCTTCGATTTTGAGGATGTCCTTCCTTCCGATACGCTTGGAGGGCACG
>JAHFEC010000102.1 GCA_023248665.1 Microcaldota archaeon
GTTCGTCACCGTCCGCTCGACGTGCGGCTGGCGGCTGAGGCTCTTGATCACCTTGTTGAATTCCTGGCGAGTTTTGCAGGCCACAGTGCCCCCGCCACGGTGGGCTGAGGCCCACTTATCGCAAACCTCTTGGTTTGCGAACGAATGCGGGACCGTTTAATAGGCAACCACGACGAACGACAGATGCGCGAGAGTTGAAAAACTTTCGTGGTTGCCTATAGCAGAATCATCACGTCCTCATGCGGCCGCCCGGGTCATTTTTCATCCGCTTTGGCCTTTCCCCTCTTTCCCGCTCCCGGAAGTACCCGGCCATATCTCGCGTATCCAGTTCTGGTAAAACGAATCCGGGGTCTGGGTCGGATTGTAGATGACCCCATCAAATGGAAAATCAATTTTGAAACGGTTGGGAACAGGCCAAATAATCGGTTGTGCGTATTTGGTTTCATCAAATGCCTCGGAATAAGCCCGATACATCCGGCGATTCTTCTCATTCCGGAGCCCGAACGGAGTTTGAAGGTCATTGTATCTCAACTTCTCGTCCTTGCAGGAGAGCCGGATGCTCACCGATTGAAAGCCATATCCACGCAACCATTTGGACGTGCCCTCCACATGCCGCTCGCCGACCAGCACCGCCGTCCTGCCTTGTCTGAGCCGTTTTTTAATGTTTTTTGCCAGCACCGAATCGGCGACTGGGCGATAAGCATCCAAACCACCCTTCCTTCCATCCTGCGCGTAGTGCTCTCCCGAATATCCGCCGGCTATCAGCCGGATTCCCGCCTTGTGCATGGCGGCCATAAATGCCATGAACGAGTCCTGCATCCGGCACGCCTCCTTGTCGCTCTCACCCCTGACCTGATATTGCAGAATCGTATCCACCAATGCCCACGGAAGCCGGCCGGTTTTGTTGAATTGCACCACCAGCGGCTGCTGGTCCGCATCCATATCTCCCAAAACCAGTTGTCTGATGCCTGCGGCCTTCAATTCGCCCGCCATTCGAGTCAGGGCGTCGCGCTTGGCGCTCTCATCATGCCATTCTGAAAAAAACACGACTGGCGCGTTTCCAATCACCGATTTCAGACCTTTGGCCGAAAGAGGGGCGGCTTTGCGTAGGTCCGCGCGCGAGAGCGTGATTGCCGAATCGGGGATGGCCCGGATGGTTTCAATGAGCGGCTTCGGCTGGGGCCGAACAGGCTCTTTCTGCTTGGCGCATCCGCTGAGGATAATGGTGCTTATCAAGACCAGTCCGGCTTTTTGAATAAGCCCAGATTTATTCTTCATACGCTCCCTTTTGTTTCATCGTCTTTCTCATAATCGCTCCATAATTATATAGTTATTACCATTTATAAACCTCTCTCTCTCTTATATTACCCCATCCTCTTATCCTCTCATGTTCGTCTTTCAGAACCAGTTGCAGACCCTCAAGCTGGACCTCCTGATGCCATCCACGGCGGGTGCGGATGCCAAATCGGTTCCCATCCAAATCGATGCGCATGGCTATACGGGTTCCGTGACGCTGAAGGTATACAACATGCTCGCTAAAGCGGTGGTCGTTTCATCATATGACCTGTCCTCAGCAACGGCTCGGCTGTCAGTGGATTTGTCTCCGCTTGCCAGCGGGAAATATCTCCTCGTGGCCGAGGTGAACGGCCAGCGGGTGGGGGCATGCCAATTCATCAGGGATAGAACCAGTCCGACCACCTTCAAACTCGAAGGCAGCCCTCTCGTCGTCCAGCCAAGCCTCGCTTCCAGCAAGTTCTTCAAAGTCAATTCAGAAAATTCGGCATCTGTGCAGATTCTACCAGCCGCGCTGGGATTTAGCAAGGCTACGCTCTACAATCTGTTGGGGAAAGCAGTTTATTCCCAGCCGATTTCGAACTCTCTTCCATCCGAAGGCCTGACGCTGGATTTCTCAACCATCAAAACTGATTTTGGCGAGATTCCAAATGGCGTTTATGTGCTGGTGCTCTCTAACTCCTCCAACCCAGATTTGCGAGCTGCGCAGAAAGTGGTCATCTCCCGCTGAAGAGCATTGGATGGCACATCGCACGCGTTTATCTACAATTCGAAATCCATTTCCTTTTGGCATCTCATCCCGGCGCGAACTCCCATTCCTTCTTGATCACGTCCAGCACCACGTTCGTCACCGTCCGCTCGACGTGCGGCTGGCGGCTGAGGCTCTTGATCACCTTGTTGAATTCCTGGCGCGTTTTGCAGGCGATGAGGGTGATCATGTCCACGTCGCCGGTGACGTCCCAGAGCTCAACCACGCCGGCGTGGGCGCGCAGGTGCTGCTCCACCTCGCGCACATGCCCGCTTTCGGCGTAAATCTCGACCAGGCCCATGAACTCGTAGCCCATCTTCTGGTAATCCAGCTTTACGCCGAAGCCGGCGATGAGGCCGCCCTTCTCCATCTCCCGCACGCGCCGGATGACGGTGGCCGGGTGCACCTTGAGCCGGCGCGCAATCCGCCGGTAGGACTCGCGCGAGTCGTTGCGCAAGGATTCAAGGATTTTGTAGTCCATCTCGGAAAGCATGTTCCCCCTCTTTTTTCGCACCCCGTGTCCGGGCGCGCGTTTGTCGTTTTTCAATGCGGCTTTTGCCAGCATTTTAATACATTATCCAATTAGTTGAACAAAAAACTATATATCCATTCACTATTCTTCCAATTAATTATATATCCATCCAACATCCCCCTATTCACGCGGCCATCCGGCCGCACGGGAGCGAGGTGTTTATCCATGGGTAGCTATACGGCCGCGGACGAGAAGGAGCGCATCCTCTCCGACGCCAAGAAAAACGAGGTGAAATTTTTGGACCTCGAGTTCGTCGACGTGACGGGTGCCTCCAAGGCGACCGAGGTGCCTATCGCGCGCCTCGAGGAGGCGCTGGACCACGGCATGTGGTTTGACGGCTCCTCGATCGAGGGCTTCGTGCGCATCGCCGAATCCGACATGTTCCTGGTGCCAGACCCCAAGACCTATTCGCTCATCCCATGGACGGGCGGAGCGTCCAAGACGGCGCGCCTCATCTGTGACGTCTACAATGCCGACCACCAGCCGTTTTCGGGCGACCCGCGCCATGCGCTCAAGCAGCAGCTGGGCCAGGCGGCCGAATCCGGCTACCAGCTCTTCACCGGCCCGGAACTCGAATTCTTCATCTTCAAATCAACGAATGGCGGCTCGTTCGCGCCGGAGACCTGCCAGGTGCACGACTCGGCCGGCTATTTCGACTCCACCACGCACGACGCGGCCGTGGAGCTGCGCCGGCGCATCGTGCCGGCCATGGAGGCCATGGGCCTCACCATCGAGATGGCGCACCACGAGGTCGCGCCCGGCCAGCACGAGATCGACTTTCGGTACGGCGAGGCGCTGACGGTGGCCGACTGGGTGATGACCTACAAGAACGTGGTGCGCACCATGGCCCAGTCCATCGGCCTGCATGCCTCCTTCATGCCCAAGCCCATCGCCGGCATCAACGGCTCGGGCATGCACGTGCACCAGTCTTTGTGGAAAGACGGCCAGAACACGTTCGCGGATTTGAATGACAAGGCCTACCTCTCCCAGACCGCCCGATACTACATCGCCGGCATCCTCGACCATGCGCGCGCCATCGCCGCCGTCACCAACCCGCTGGTGAATTCCTACAAGCGCCTCGTGCCCGGCTACGAGGCGCCGGTCTATGTGTGCTGGGGCCGTTCCAACCGCTCGGCCCTGATCCGCATCCCGCGCGTGCGCGCCGGCGAGCCGCGCGCGATTCGCGCCGAGGTGCGCTTCCCCGACCCCTCCTGCAACCCCTATCTGGCCTTCTCCGTCATGCTGGCGGCTGGCCTCGATGGCATCGCCAAGAAGACCGCGCTGCCCTCTGCTCAAGAGGACGACATGTACCACCTTACCGGCGCGCAGATGGTTGAGCGCGGCATCGGCACCCTGCCCGGCTCGCTCAAGGAGGCGATGGACGTGCTGGCCTCCGATGACGTGGTGAAGAAGGCCTTGGGCTCCCACATCTACTCGGCCCTGACCGAATGGCAGCAGGCGGACTGGGATTCGTTCCGCACCTCGGTGACGGACTGGGAAAAACAGAGGTATTTCGGCGTGGTATAAGCCACGCGAAAAGCGGCGCGCGAAAAACGGCAAGACGACCAAAAAACGGATGGGGCGGGCGGCGGCCGCTTATGCGAGCGTTGCCATTGCCTATCGCGTGCCGCCGGCTTTGCCTTGCCTATTGGCGCCATTGCCTATTGGCGTTTGTCCTGTCTTCTCAGGGTTGCCAATTTGGCGGCGGCGCAGGGCA
>JAHFEC010000025.1:0-1418 GCA_023248665.1 Microcaldota archaeon
GCCTCTCCGAACTTGCGGATGAGGCCGAAAACGATTGGCCCGCGCCCCAAAAGGGGGCTAAAAACGATTATATAATCCACCCCCCAATGAGAATACATGAAAAAAGAGGCCTTCCTCATCCTGCTCATCATCGTCGCAGTCGCCTTGCTGCTCTCGTTCTCCCGCCTGTTCGGCACGAACACGGCCGAGGACGCGCGCAAGTTCTTCGCCGAGGATCTGCAAGACAGCTACCCGGACGCGGACCTGCGCGTGATCAACAACGTCACGAAGGTCGGCGACGGGCCGGACGCGTATTACTCGCTCACGGCCAGCGTCTCGAGCAACCTCTCCACCCCATGCCCCGAACGGCTCGAGGTGGAATACTATTACCCGCAGCGCAACTTCGTCAAGCGCGCCCAGAAAGTCGTCTACGGATGCAAGGTCTGCATCAACACGCCCAAGTGCGTGATCACCTACCCGGAAGAGGCCATCATCGCCAGCCACACCTACGAGGGCAGCCAGGTGGTCAAGGATTACCTTGCGCAGTATCCGCACGCCGTGCCGAATGCGACGCTGCTGGCGGATCTGGCCGGCACGCCCAACGTCTGGGAAGTGGACTGGACGGACCCGGCCGCCCCGCGAGGCCTGCGCGTGCTCATCTCACAGAGGAGCAACGACATCGTGGGCGTGCAGCCGCTGCCGGCGCCCGCCATCCAATAGTCCGAATCGGTGCTGATTATGGCGTTCAATCCAGACACGTTCATAGAAAAGCAGGTGGCCGATGCCAAGAAGAAGCTGGCCGGCCGCCCCGCGCTCGTGGGCCTCTCGGGCGGGGTGGACTCGGCCGTGGCCGCGCGCATCGTGCATCAGGCGATCGGAGATAAGCTCCATGCGGTTTTCGTGGACACGGGCCTCATGCGCCACCAGGAGGCCCAAAGCGTGCACGAGGCCTTCGCCAACGCGGGCGTGAAGGTCGAAGTGGTGGACGCGCACGAGCGCTTCTTCTCCAAATTGAAAGGCGTGTCCGATCCCGAGAAAAAACGCAAGATCATCGGCGAGCAGTTCATCCGCGTGTTCGAGGAATACGCCAAGGCGCACCGGATCAAGGTGCTGGTGCAGGGCACCATCGCCCCGGACTGGATCGAATCCGGCGGGGCCGGACGGGAGACCATCAAATCGCACCATAACGTGGGCGGGCTGCCCGAAGAGATGGGCCTCGAACTGTACGAGCCTT
Organism: Microcaldota archaeon; assembly: GCA_023248665.1. Taxonomy (GTDB): domain Archaea; phylum Micrarchaeota; class Micrarchaeia; order Anstonellales; family Anstonellaceae; genus CAIXYX01. The sequence goes on from JAHFEC010000025.1 coordinate 1,214, forward strand.
TGCGCGACTGCTACAAACACGAGGTGCGCGCGCTCGCCGCGGCGCTGCGATTGCCCGAGGGCATCGCGCAACGGCAGCCCTTCCCCGGCCCGGGCCTCGGGGTGCGCATCGTGGGCGAAGTGGACGAAGAGAAGGCGCGCATCGTGCGCGAGGCGTGCCGCATCGTGGAAGAGGAGATCGAGGCGGCGGCCGCAAAGGGGGAAAT
>JAHFEC010000025.1:1428-11694 GCA_023248665.1 Microcaldota archaeon
CCTGGCAGTATTTCGCCGCCCTCCTGCCCACCAAGACGGTCGGCGTGCGCGGGGACGAGCGCTCGTACCATTACACCGTGGTCGTCCGGGCGGTGCGCTCGCTGGACGGCATGACCGCCAACTTCTCCAACCTTCCCGCGCCGCTTCTGGAGAGGATGTCGAGCCGGATCACGAACGAGGTGCGCGCGGTCGGGCGCGTGGTGTACGACATCACCAACAAGCCGCCCGCGACCGTGGAACTGGAATGAAAAGCGCGCGCCTTCTTTTGCCGCCCGGCAGGGTTAAAAGGATGAAAAACGCATCATATGTTATAGTCGTAGCGCTCAGCCGTGATTTTATGCCAAAGACCGCCCCGACGGGCTCCTTGCGTATCCAAGGCCTCGAAGTCGCCATCCAGGGAAAGAAGATCATCCACGAAATCGACCTGACCATCCCGGCCGGCGAAATCCATGCCGTCATGGGCCCGAACGGCTCGGGCAAGAGCACGCTCTGCTACGCGCTGGCGGGCGACCCGCAGTACCAGGTGAAGGGCCGGGCCGTGCTCGACGGGGAGGACATCCTTGCGATGAAGATCGAGGAGCGCAGCCGGCACGGGCTGTTTCTGGCGTTCCAGCACCCGGTGAGCGTGCCGGGCGTCAACGTGTTCAACTACCTGCGCACCATCTACAATACGGCCCGCAAGCCGCAAGCCCCTTTGAGCGTGGCCGAATTCGGGAAGGTGGCCGGCGCCGAAGTGGCGCGTCTGGGCGTGGACCCCGCCTTCCTCTCGCGCTATTTGAACGACGGCTTCTCGGGCGGGGAGAAGAAGCGCATGGAAGTGCTCCAGATGGCCCTGCTTGAGCCCAAGTACGTCCTTCTGGACGAACTGGATTCGGGCCTCGACGTGGACGCCATCGAGCGGGTGTTCGATTCCCTGCGCCGGCTGCAGAACGAGCGCCGGTTCGCCGTGCTGGCCATCACGCATTATGCCCGCATCCTCAAATACCTCAAACCCGACCGGGTGCATGTGCTGCACAAGGGGAAGATCATCGCTTCGGGCGGGCCGGAGCTGGCCGCACGAATCGAGAAGGAAGGGTATGAGAAGATTACGGGCGAGAAGGCGGACGAGGGGCGGTGAGAGCGATGGATGCCGGAAGGGAAAATACAAGGAAAAAGAAACAGCCGGCCGCCGGCCCGTCGCCGCTCGGGGCCGGTTCTCCCGGGCCAGCCATCGCCCCGTCGATTTTGCCGGCGCGCGCGACCATGGGCGCCGGCGCGCCCGTGCCGGCGGCCGTCGTGCCCTCACCCGCGCCGAGGACAAGCGCCCGCGCGGGCCAGGCCGGAACGGTCGGCGACATCGCCGCTTCGCTCTCGAATTATCGTGAGCTGGCCCGCAATCCGCCCAATTTCTCCTACAAGGTGGACCAGAAGGGCTTGAGCGAGAAGGTCGTCCGTGAAATTTCGCAAAGCAAGGGCGAGCCGGACTGGATGCTCGCCAAACGCCTGCTTTCCTTGCGCATCTTCAAGACCAAACCCATGCCGACGTGGGGCCCGGACCTCTCCGGCCTGAACCTCGAGGACATCGTACATTACGTCCGGCCGGAAGGGCATTCTACCCGCTCGTGGGACGAGGTGCCCGATTACATCCACAAGACCTTCGAGCGCCTCGGCGTGCCGCAGGCCGAGCGCTCGTTCCTCGCCGGCGTGTCGGCCCAGTACGATTCCGAGGTGCTCTACCACAATATCCAGAAGGAGCTCGAAAACCAGGGCGTCATTTTCATGGGCATGGACCAGGCCGTAAAAGAATGCCCCGAGATGGTCAAGCCCTATTTCATGACCCGGTGCGTGCCGCCCGGCGACAACAAATTCTCGTCCTTGCACGGCGCGGTCTGGTCGGGCGGCTCTTTCGTCTATGTGCCCAAGGGCGTGGTGGTGGAGCGGCCCCTGCAGATCTACTTCATCATGAACTACCCCAATTACGGGCAGTTCGAGCACACGCTCATCATCGCCGACGAGGGCAGCCAGGTGCAGTACATCGAGGGCTGCACGGCCCCGCATTACTCGGGCGCGTCGCTGCACTCCGCAGTGGTCGAGATCTTCGCCAAGAAAAATTCGCGCGTGCGCTACACCTCGGTGCAGAACTGGTCCAAGAACGTCTACAACCTCAACACCAAACGGGCCATCGTGGATGCGAATGCGACCATGGAATGGGTGGGCGGCACGCTGGGCTCGGGCACCACCATGCTCTACCCCGGCTCGGTGCTGGTGGGCGAGGGCGCGCGCGCCGACCACCTCAACATCGCGCTGGCCGGCGAGGGGCAGGTCAAGGACACGGGCGCCAAGATCACCTGCCGGGCGCCGAACACGCACGGCAACGTCATCTCCAAATCCATCAGCCGCGCGGGCGGCATCGCCCGCTACCGGGGCTTCGTGCGCGTGGATCCGGGATGCCACGGCTGCTCGGTGCACGTGCGCTGCGACGGGCTCATCCTCGACGGCAAATCCGGCTCGGACACCGTCCCGCGCATGGAAGTGGAGGAGAACGACGCCAAGGTGGGGCACGAGGCGGTGGTGGGCCGCATCTCGGCCGAACAGCTCACGTACCTGCGCTCGCGCGGCATTTGTGAGGAGGAGGCCACGCGCCTCATCGTGGCCGGATTCATCGAGCCGGTGATCAAGGAGCTGCCGCTCGAATACGCGGTGGAGATCAACCGGCTTATCGAGATGGAGATGGAAGGGCTGTAAATGAGCTGGCTTGACAAAATCCACGCCGAACATGCGGATTGGGCCCTCATCGGAGCCGTACAGAGCGAGCATCCGGATTTTTCTAAAGCGGATTATGCAAAAATCGGCGCAGAAAACGCGCTTGGGAAAATCGGATTGGAAATGGAGATCGGAAAAGAAAATACGGAAGAGGAAGAAAAACACAGGAAAATAACCGAAAAAAAGAATCAAACAATGGAAAAATCGCCCGAAATGAAAGTCGTCCGCCTAAGCGAATTGAAAGAACGGCCCGAACGCCTTTTCTCCACAGAGCAGATGGGCTTGCTTTCCGATAAGCTGCTCTCTAGGCATGCGGCCCGCTTGCAAGACGGATTTGTCCTCACCGTCCCGGCCGGCAAGGATGCGGGAGAAATCATCATCCGCTCCGAAGCCGAAGCCGGCAGCGCATTGCACCATGTTTTCATATTGGAGAAAGGCGCGAAAGCCAGAATCGTCCTCGAGGCGGGAGCCGGCTTGAAAAACGGGCGGGACGATTCGCCCGCGCTTCACACCGACCTGACGGAAGCGTTTCTGGGCGAGGATTCAAACCTCTCGCTCACCACCATCCAGGATTACCCGGCCAAAGATCTGGCTTTTTCGCATTATTTTCACACGCTTGGAAAATTCGCCAAGCTCTCGCACACGGCCGCCTCGTTCGGCGCGTCGCTCTCGCGCACGCGCGCCGTAAACCATTTGCAAGGCGTACGGGCGCACGCGGACTCGTACCAGATCTTCGCGGGGGGAAGGGAGCGGAAGATGGATTTGGGCGCGCTCACGCACCATGCCGTGCCGGACACCGGCGGCAAGATGACCTGCCGCGGCGCGCTGTCCGGCGCGTGCATCGGAATCTACAAAGGCAAAATAAGGATTGACCGGGCGGGCGCGGACACGGTCAGCCACCAGTCCGGCTCGGCCCTGCTGCTCTCCCCACGGGCCAAGGCTTTCATCATCCCGGCCCTCGAGGTGGAGAACAACCAGGTGGAGGCCGGGCACGGAGCCTCCATCGGCGGGCTGGACGGCCAGGAGATGACGTATCTTCGCAGCCGGGGGCTTTCGGAAGAGGAGGCCAAGCGGCTGCTGCTCAAGGGCTTCTTCGACTCGCTCATCGACAAGAATGAGAGCCCGGCGGCGCGGCGGATGCTGGAAGAGAAGCTGGCCCAGAAAGAGGAGGAGCTTTCTTCGGGCACATAAAACCCGGATGCGGGAAAAAAAGCTTTGCGGGAGAGGGGATTAGGAAAGTTGGTTAAAGATAGGTTTATTTAACGACGTTGTATGCTCATTTTTATTATGCCAAATTTACGTTAAATTGCGTTAAGTTAAGTAATTTAAAGTTATTTAACGTAAAAAGCCAATCGTGGTGATTCGGATGACTTACACATATACAGACCTTGAGCGTTGGATCAGCGAATGGGAAGGCCCTGCGCTCGAATTCAAGCAATCCGTCCAGAATAAGTCTGGTGAAACCCTTTCAGCGTTCGCCAATACCTATGGCGGCATCCTCGTCTTTGGCGTGGACGAATCCAAAAACAAAGCGCCCCTCGGACTTTCCAACCCTGATGAGGAATCCAAGCGTCTGCGCCAGGTGCTTGACCAATGCCGCCCCAACCCAAAGCCCGAGCAGCATTTCATCCGCCACGAGAGCAAGACCTTCATCGTCCTCAAGGTGGAGCAGTTCCCCCAATCCCAGAATCCCTGTTTCTTCGGTAAAAGGTGCTTCATCCGCCAGGGCACCACCAACCTCGAATTGGCCGGCGAGGACCTCATCGACTTCCTGCGCAAGCGCACGCTGCTCAATTACGAGGAATCCCGCACCTCTGCCACGCTCAAAGACCTTGAGATAGATAAAATCCACAAGCTGCTCAAGGCACGCGGTTCTCAGATTGACGGACTTGGCGACGACAACCTCAAACGCATACTGGTGGGCCTGCGCGTGGCGTCCCAAAACGGGGAATTCTATCTCAAGAATGCCGCTCTTCTCTTCTTCGCCAAAGAGCCGAAAACACAGGGGATGGGCCTGGATGTGCGGGTTGTCAAGTATTCCGGAGCCGAGCCAGAACTCTCCGCCGTCAAGCTGGACAAGCGCCTGACGGATACAATCCCCGAGCTGATTCTCCACTCATTCGAATTGGTTTCTGAGAATATCGGAAAGACCTATTCACTGGACGGGCCGGAGCGCAAGACGGTGCTGGATTATCCCACTCAAGCCCTCCGCGAGGCCATCACCAATGCCATCGGACACCGCGATTACTACGACCCCAAAGGCATCCTTATCGAAATTTTCGATGATCGGCTCCGGATCACCAATCCTGGAGGCCTTTTGGCTGGCCAGACCATCGAGAACTTCGACCGGACACCGCAGCACCGCAACCCGATATGTTATCTGCTGCTGGATGACTTGGGCTTGGGGGAAGGATTGGGGCAAGGCATCCGCAAAATCCGCACCCAATTCCGCGAGCGGGGCCTGCCCGACCCGGAATTTTTCCAGCTCGGCAATATGTTCCAAATCGTGCTTCATAACTCATCGAGCAAACGGCCCCGCAAGCAGGCCGATTTCGAGAATCAGCGCCAGCGGGCGATACTGGTTTATCTTGGGAAGAATTCGTCCCTCAACGCAGCTGAATATGCCAAAATTGCCGGTGTCACAAAACCTACTATCCTGAACGATTTAAACGAACTCATCAAGCAGGGCAAGGTGAGACGCGTGGGGCAATTTCGGGGGGCGTATTACGAGCTTGTACCAGCCCCACATAAGTGATTGATGGGGGAATCGGGAGCATTCCATGAGCGGGCCCGCATCATGCCGCCTGATTGGCGGCAAGCTGTCCGACCGGCGAACCGGTCGTCCATCCTTCCAGAGCGGCCCCGTTCGATGCAAGCGCAGCCAAGGGTATGTCGTTCGTCTTGAATTTAATAGGGGGTTGGCCGACCCTAAAACATGGTTTTGAGAAAATGACAGGTGTGTGATTAAATATCTGCTCATTCTAGCATATACTATGTGGAAAACCCCCATCTGCCGACAATGCAAACGACCAATTGAACAACCCTATCAAGCCATTGTAATATATCCACCTTACCAAATGAATTGGTCGAAACTAAGACAGGAAGCTTGGCCGTTTTACCATTACAAATGCCTTCTCAAATCTGCCCAGTCTTTTGCTTCTGGTACATCTGGGGAAATAGGAAAAACTGTTCTTAGGGGAGCAGCAGTGGCATCAATTGGCCATGGGGGCGGAGTCGCTTACTCCTCAGCAACGAATTCAATTAACGAATTGATGAGTATCAATCCAAAGGACTTGAATGCCAGACGCAAGTTCCAAGACCGCTTGAACAGGGGAGCCTGGGTTATATTCTGGTTTGCATCCGGCCTCGACCTGCTTATCTTATCCGCAATCGTGCACTGGGGGGCTCTGTCCTTTAGCGCAGTTCTGTGGCTTGCGACCCCATTTGTTCTGCTTTTAGCATATGTCTTTACATCGAGTTCGCTTGGTTTCATCTATTATCTCCTGTATCTGGAGCGCGAAATTGCAAAAACAATCCCTAGAGATGATAAAACGAAAACTAAGTTCCACCTAGATTTATTTCAAAATTATTTGCCGCAGAATTTCTTTGGTATCCTCGTTATTGGAATCATGTCAATCGCGCTTCTCGGACTTGATCCAGATTCCGCATTAGTACCTATACTATGTTCAGTTTTGGGGCTTACCGTTGTAACTACTTATCTTCAGGCTCGCCGCTAATTGCAGTAATCAGGTGTCTGAAGTTGTCTTATTCATCCGTCCACTTCTGGAGAGAGAGAGTCTCTCGCGCCAATTCAAGGGCACTGCCATAAGGCATATTACGACGTAAGACGTATTTAAGTTTAACTGGAAATAAGATGCGGGAGAGGGGATTCGAACCCCTGTAGGCGCTAGGCCAGGAGATGTCCCAAACCCCGATTGGTTTGAGACGGTTTATCGAGGTTAGATTTACGCCGTTTCTTTTCTTTTTTTACGGAGGCCTTCAGTTCTTTTCTTTTTCCCTGAAGGCTTTTTCTTTTCTTTCGCAAAAGAAAAGAAAAAGGCTTCCTTGAGTCTCTCGCATTTGACCGGGCTCTGCCACTCCCGCAATGAAAATTATGGCTGATAAAGGATATAAAATGAGATGAAGCCGTTGGTGCTCTGGTGCTGGAATGTTTTTTACGTAACCTACGCTTTTTGGCACATGGATAATTCGAGTATTCATAAAAAGGGCGGAGCCACTCCCGCAATGAAAATTATGGCTGATAAAGGATATAAAATGAGATGAAGCCGCAGAAACCCGAACCGGCAGACCCGAACGCTCGCTTGTTTCTTTTATTCGCCATTTGCTATTTTGCGAGCAGCCAGACTAACAGTCCTTTCTGCGCGTGCAGGCGGTTGGAGGCCTGCTGGCCCACCACGCTTTGCGGACCATCCAACACTTCGGCGCTAACTTCCTGCCCCCGGTGCGCGGGAAGGCAGTGCATGAAAATGGCGTCTTTCTTGGCATGAGACATGAGCTTGGCATTGACTTGGCAGGGCAAGAACAGGGAAAGAACGGATTTCTCATCAGCCTGATCGCCCATCGAAAGCCAGGTGTCGGTGTAAACCACGTCCGCGCCGGCCAATCCGGCCTTTGCATCGGCGGTGAATTCCACGCGCGTGCCGAATGAGCGCGCCAAATTCAGGTATTCCTCGCTGGGCTTTTTGGAAGCCGGGCCGATGAGCGACACGTCCATGCCGGCCATGGCACAGCCGACCAGAAGCGAATTTGCGACGTTGTTGGCGCAGTCGCCGACATAGGCGAGCTTGCCGCCGGAAAGCGGCTTGGCGCATTCTTGGATGGTCAGCAGATCCGCGAGAATCTGGCAGGGATGCTCAAGCGCGCTCAGTCCGCTGATGACCGGCGCCGGAGAGCCGGCGGCCAGCTCGGTCAGGACCGAGTGCGCGTGCACGCGGGCCATGATGGCGTCGACCATCGAGCCGAGCGCGAGGCCGGTGTCGTGCCACGTCTCGCCACGCGAGACCTGCGAAACGGACGTATCAAGAAAAATCGCGTGCCCGCCCAGTTGCGTCATGGCCGTCTCGAAGGACACGCGCGTTCGGGTGCTGGGCTTTGAAAAAATCATGGCTAAAGTCTTGTGCTCAAGCAGATGGTTGATAGCGCCGGATTTGTATTCTGCTTTGAGCTTGGCAGAAAGGGCGAGGATTTCGCCCAATTGAACAGGGGTGATATCGCTCATCTTCAGGAAGTCCATCCTTACACCTTCGATTTTTTACTTTTTCGCCTGCGAGAGGGCGAATTGCACGATTTTGCCCGCCACGAGCGGGATCTTGTTCTTGACGGCTTTGGAGAATTCTGGGGCGTGGTTCACTTCCAAGACGGAGAAACCGCCGCTTTTCTCTTCCACGATGTCGATGCCATAGATGCCCGGCCCGAGCGCGTCGCTCACCTTGTGCACCACTTCTTTCATGTCGGACGGCAAGGAGAATTCCTCCGACGTTGCGCCCGCATTGAGGTTGGTGACGAACATGTCCTCGGAATTCGCATGGCGATAGACCGAATAGACGATCTCGTCCCCGACCGCGAACACGCGGATGTCGCGCGCCGGCTTGTCCACGTATTGCTGCACGTAGTACACCTTGTCGGCGTAGCTGCCTAAGGAATCCTTGAGCGAGATGACCGCGTCCGCGGCGTGCTTGTCGGTGATCTTGCACACCATGCGGCCCCAGCTGCCCACCGGCGGCTTGATGACGCAGGGGTAGCCCATCTTCTCCACCGCGGCGAGGGCGGACTTGGGGGAGAACGCGAGCAGCACTTTCGGGGTGGGGATGCCGGCGTTGGAAAGCCGGGTGCTGCAAAGCGCCTTGTCGGCGCAGGTTTTCTGGGCCCAGTAGGAATTGACCACCGCCACGCCCTGCGCCTCGGCCAGGTAGGCGCCGTAGAGGGAGCGGGTCATGCTGGAGGAGCGGGCCAGGAGGATGTCAAGGTCGCCCAAAGAGGAGCCGGCCGGGGCGGAGAGGACCGGGGCGGCCCCCTTGTCGCCCTCGGGAAAGTCTTTCGGGCCGGCGGCGCCCATCCCGGTAAGCGAGCCGCCGTCCAATGGGAATATCTCCTGCTCGTCATTGATGAAACTGATCCGGGCCCCGCTGGCCTCGGCCGCCGCGCGGATCGCCAGATTCTCGGCTGTTAGCATAGTGTATTGGAAACCAAGGGATACCATGGGAAAAATCACCAGAATAGATGAAGATGAAGAAGACAAAGAATTCGCGCCTTGCCTATTCGCCGAAATCCTCCTCGATCTGCGGCGCCTTGGCCACGGAGAGGGGCGATAGCGAGAGCAGCTCGAGCAGGGTTCCGCAGCAGGCGCAGCTCATCAGCTGGCCCTGCTGGCTGTCGGAGGGCACTTCCTTGGCGCTGCCGCATTCGGGACATTCGATGGAATTGGTCATTTCGTATCACCCAACTTTTCGAGCGCGAGCACATGCGCCCCTAGAGATGTAGAGAGGATAGAGGCTTGGCGCCGATTTATAAACTATGTTTTTAATGAAACAAAAAAGAATGAAAAAGAGCTATACCAAACCGAGAAAGTGATGCGATAAAATTGCATCTGTCTTTCGACGAGGTTTGGTATTAAGTGGCCCCGCAAAACATTGCGGGGGCACTATAAGTGGAACTGGCCGGACGGAGAGCCGGGCTCTGCAAAAACGTTTTGAGCACCATAATGGCCTTCTCGTAGTCGGCCCACGCCAGAAGCTCATGCTCGGTGTGGTCGAGCTTGGAATCGCCCGGCCCGTAGGCGACGGTCGGGATGCCGGCCGCCATGGAAAGGCTCATGTCCGCGCTCCCGGACTTCTTGAGGTAGCGCGGCGTGAGGCCGGCCGAGCGCGCGGCCGACACCATGGCGCGCACGAGCGGATGGTTGAGGGGGATCTCGCATCCGGCGAACGATTCGGCGATGCGCACCTTGACGCCGGCCGGGGCGGAGGAGTGGAAGAGATTCTCGATCTGCTTGATGTCCTTGGCCGGCGGCACGCGCACGTCGATGAAGAAATCGAGCTTGGCCGGGATGACGTTGAGCGCGTCCGGATGGCCGTAGTCGATGTGCGTGACGTTGAAGATGACCGAGTCGAAGGTGTGATGGCGAGGAAAATGCGCCCGCAGCTTCTCGTAATACTCGAGGGTCTTCTCGATCGGGTTTCCGGCCTGCATGCCCGCGTGCACGGCCTCGCCCTCGGTGCGGCACTCCACCAGTATGCGCCCCTTGTAGGCGATGGTGATGCCGTCCGTGTTGGAGGGCTCGCCGTTGACGGCCAACCGGGGCTTGAGGTAGGTCAGGAGGTGCTTGCTGCCAACGGAAGTGGGGGCCTCCTCTTCAGTCACGCCGGCCACCACCAGCTTGAGGGGGGGAAAGGCACCCGTTCCGGTAGCGGGGTTGGATTGGGCTTGCGCCGGGTCGCGGACGGGCGTTTTCTCACGGGAGCCCGCCATGCTCGCGCCGGCCTCGATGTAGGAGGCGAGGCAGCC
>JAHFEC010000103.1 GCA_023248665.1 Microcaldota archaeon
GGCCGCGAAACTGCTCGACGGAAAACTCGCCTCGCAAAGCTGGCAGGCCGAGCTTGAGGCCAAGATAAAAACACTCCCCTCCCCGCCCGGCTTGGCGCTCGTGCGCGTGGGCGAGGATCCGGCATCGGGCATCTACGTGCGCAAGAAAATCGAGATGTGCGCCCGATTGGGCATCCGCTCCGAGCTTATCCACTTGCCGGAAAAAACAACGCAAAAGGAATTGCTTGCAAAGCTCGTTCAGCTTAATTCAAATTCTTCCGTCAATGGCATCCTCGTGCAGGTGCCGCTCTCAAAATCCATCGACCCGCTCGCCGTCCAGCAGGCCATCCACCCGCTCAAGGACGTGGACGGCTTCGGCCCCGAGAGCATGGGCCTTCTTCTGATGGGTTGCCCGCGCTTTACGGCCGCCACACCCGCCGGCATCATGCGCCTGCTGGCGCATTACGGCATCTCCCCGGCCGGAAAGCATGCGGTGGTGGTCGGCCGCTCCAACATCGTCGGAAAGCCGCTCGCCCAGCTCCTCCTGCAAGCCGATGCCACCGTCACCGTCGCGCATTCCAAGACAGCGGACCTCGCCTCCATCACCCGGCCGGCGGACTTTTTGTTCGTGGCCGTTGGAAAGGCAGGCCTCATCGGCGGCAAAATGGCGAAGAAGGGCGCCGTGGTGGTGGATGTCGGCACCACGAAAGATTCCTCCGGCCGCCTGCGCGGCGATGTTGATTTCGACGCGGTTTCCCCCATCGCCTCCTTCATCACGCCGGTGCCCGGCGGCGTGGGGCCGATGACCATCATGTCGCTCATGGCGAATACGCTCAAGGCGTACGAATTGCAGAACCGGTGATTGCCTGTCGGCCCGCTATCGCTCCGCACTCAAAAAGCTCGTCTCCCTCGAGCGCTTCGGGTCCAAGCCGGGCCTTGCGCGCATCAAAAAACTCCTCTCCCTCTTGGGCGAGCCGCAGAAGGACGTTCATTGCATCCTCGTGGCCGGCACCAACGGCAAGGGCTCCACCACGGCGATGCTCGCCGACATCCTCGCGCGCGCGGGCCGCCCGGCCGGCTCCTATTTTTCGCCCTCCGTATTCTCCTTCCGTGAGCGCATCCAGCTGGACGGCCAGCCCATCTCCGAGGAGGACTTCGCTTCCCTGGCCGAAACCGTGCTCGCCCTCCGGCCGCGCCTCGAGGGCGATCCGGCCACCTTTTTCGAGATCCTGACGGCCATGGCGTTCCTGCATTTCTCCCGCCGGCGCGCCGCCTACGCCGTGCTGGAGGCCGGCCTCGGCGGGCGGCTGGACGCCACCAACGCCTGCGAGCCCGTCCTCTCCGTCATCACCTCCATCGGGCTTGAGCACACGGACATATTGGGCCGCACCACGGCGCTGATCGCGCGCGAGAAGGCCGGCATCCTGCGTTCGGGCAAGCCTGCCGTCATCGCCGTGTCCGATCCGGGGGCGCGTACCGAAATCCAGAAAACCGCCCGCGCCATCCATGCCGACCTCTACGAAGTTCGGCCGGCCATGGGCCATTTGCGCACGGAGCAGGGCCGCGCCTCCTTCTCCCTGCGCCTTCCCCGCGGCCCGACCCTCCCCATCGACCTCTCGACCCGCGGCGCGTTCCAAAGCGTCAATGCCGCGTGCGCCGCCACGGCGGCGGGCCTTCTTCACGTCGAGCCCTCCATCATCTCGGATTCTCTGTGCTCGTTCATGATGCCCGCGCGCTGGCAGACCATCGGCCACTGGCCTCTCATCCTCATCGATTGCGCCCACAACCCGCCGGCCGCGCAGGCCATCCGCCCCGACCTTGCGCGCGATTTTTCCAAGACAAGGAAAAGTCCGCGCGTCCTCGTCTTCTCGGCGATGGCGGACAAGGACTACTCTTCCGTGCTGCAAACGCTCGCGCCGTTCTTCGATTCCATCATTCTCTGCCGCCCGCCTTTTGCGCGCGCCGCTTCGCTTGAGAACCTGCAAAGGGCCGCCGCTCCGGCCATTTCCGATTCCGGTTCCCGCCCGTCCGTGCAAGCCATCGCCAACCCCGACGCGGCCCTCGCGCGCGCCAAATCCATTGCCGGAAAAGAAGGCCGCATCCTCGTGGCCGGCTCCACCTACCTGTTGCAATACCTTTTCGGGGAGCGCGAATTCCGGCTCACGCAATGAAAAGTTTCACTTCCTGATTTTTATCGTCCTCTTCTCCGTGACGATATAATCCATGGGCACGTCGTGGCCCTCGGACACGATCGTTTTGAGCATCTGCCCCTCGTAGGCGAGCCCCACTCGGATGCAATCCACTCTCACTTTTTTGAGGAATTTGTCGTAGTATCCGCCCCCGTACCCGAGCCGGCGGCCTTCCTCGTCGAAGGCAAGTCCCGGCACCAGCACGAAGTCGATTTTTGCCGGCTCGATGGTTCTCGCGTCTTTTGGGTCCGGCTCCCGCACGCCGAATCCGGATTCGACCAGCCCGTACAAATTCCGCACCACTCCCGCATCCATCTCCCGCTCCGCTTCCCTCGTCATCGGCAAGGACAGCGTCTTGTCCTCTCTCATAATCTCACGGTTGATGAAATCCGTCGGCACTTCCGTGCGCACGGAAGAATAGGAGAGCACCACCCGCGCATTTTCCCACTCCGGAATCCGGCGGAGGCGCGCGAGCAGCGCCGTCGCAAGGTCGCGCGGCGCGCTCCCCATGTGCGCGCGGCGCCTCGCCTCGTGCATTTTTTTTCGCAACTCTTTCTTGTCCATCCGCCTCATGACGCTCCGAAGCTATTTAATTGTTCAAGCGCTCCGTAGCCCAAAACCGGCTGCCTGCCCTGCGAAAGCTTAAATATTCATATTACCTATGTTATGTGCATTAAGTGCATTAACTATTGGTGATACCCATGCCGACCCTCACATTGTCCGTCCCGGAAGAGCTCAAGAAAGAGATGGACGCGTTCGAGTACATGAACTGGTCCGCCATCGCGCGCGGGGCGATACGCGAAAAAATCGACCAGCTCAAAATCCTCCAGTCCATCGCCGCCACTTCAAAGCTCACGGAGAAGGATGCACTGGAGATTGGAAGAAAAATCAGGCATTCATTGCATGAGCGGTACAAACGGGAGCATCCCGAAAGTTATGCGGGCATCAAGTAGAACCCGTATCCTTCGAGCGGAAACCTGCCCTGTCCAAAGCACCTTATTATGGGCCTTCCAATTCTTTTCCATGAAGCTCGTGCCGGATGCCAACATCGTCATCTCCGCCCTCATCCGCCCCGAAGGGAAAACACGGGATGTCCTGTTCTCCGAGTCTGTGCAACTTCATGCTCCCCAATCCATTCTGGAAGAACTCGAAGAGCACCGAGCCGAACTCATCGAAAAATCGTCACTATTAGCTATAAGTTTCGACATATCGCTTTCCCAGATTTTTTCAAATGTGTCTTTTGTGCCGTTCGCCCATTTCGAACCTTTCATAAGGTAAGCCGCATCTTTTTCCCCGGATCCAGATGATATAGATTATCTCGCACTGGCCACGCACCTCTCCTGCCCCCTCTGGTCGAACGACAAGCGCCTCGCATCGCAAAACCATGTGCGCGTGATTCCTACGCACCAGCTCCTGAGAGAATTATCCATCCGACTCCCCATCGCCCTCTTTTTATTCCTTGCCTGCCCATTCAGCCCATGACGCTCTCCCTCGTCGTTCTCGCCTCCGCCCGCGGCTCGAACTTCAAGGCCATCCTCGAAGCCATCGGGGCGGGAAAATGCGACGCGAATGTGCTCGCCCTCATCTCGGACCACGCCGACGCGCCGGTGCTTGCCATCGCCCGACAGGCCGGCATCCCGGTACGCGTCGTCGAGAAAAAGGATTTTCCCTCTTCCATCGCCTTCGACGAAAAGCTTCTCTCCGTCGTCGAGACCTACTCCCCGGACCTCATCATCCTCGCCGGCTGGATGCGCATCCTGCGCCATCCTGGCTTTTTCACCCGCTACAAAAACCGCATCCTCAACATCCACCCCTCTCTCTTGCCCAAATATCCCGGCGCGCACGCGCAGGCCGACGCGTTCAACGCCGGCGAGAAAATCTCCGGGCTCACCATCCACTTCGTGGACGAATCGCTTGACATGGGGCCCATCCTCTATCAGGAGAAAGTGGGCATCTCGGACTGCCACTCGGCCGATGAAGTTTCTGCCAAAATCCTCGCGCGCGAGCACCTTGCCTT
>JAHFEC010000026.1:0-9999 GCA_023248665.1 Microcaldota archaeon
GTCGCATGCCCTCGCCCGAACTCCCGTACGGCGAAAATGGAGGCGCCTCTCCAACCGGAAATGCCTCCCAAACGCCCGTCCCCGCTCCGTCCGATTCCTCCGTCTCCGCGCAGCCCGATTCTCCAATGCCTGCCGCACCTGCTTCTCCCGCCCTCGACCTGCCGGATTCTCCGGCATCCGCCACGCCCGCTTCCTCCGTCTCCGCGCAGCCTGATTCTCCAATGCCTGCCGCACCTGCTTCTCCCGCCCTCGACCTGCCGGATTCTCCGGCATCCGCCACGCCCGCTTCCTCCGTCTCCGCGCAGCCTGATTCTCCCGCCCCCGCTCCCGGTCGTTCCGCCCCTGCCTGTTCTGCCCAGCTAGGATTGCGTTCCCGCCTTCCTGTCCTTCCGCCCTCCGCCCAGTTCTTCGCCCTCGGGGGCGTATTCTCCTTAAGCGCGCTGGCCTGCCCATGTCCGGTCTGCATCCTCGGCTCCCTCTCGTGCTGGGTGCGAGGGGCATTCGAGGCCTTCTCGCCCCTGAAGGCGTGGATGGACCGCACGTTCATCCGCCGCTGACGGCGCGCCCGGCGCGCGCACTAGTGGCGGGGCCTCTGGGCGGGTCGCTGGCCAGCATCGTCATGCTGCTGTTGCTGCTGGCGCTCGTGCCGCTCGTGCTCAACGTGTTCCATCCGATCTATTTCTTCTTCGTGTTCGCGCCGCCGACGCTCCGATACTCTTAAATGCCTCCACCTCGCTCTCCTCCCATGGACCTCATACTCGGAACTTCCGTCCTCCTGCCTTGGGAGACGGTGCGCATCCTCGTCGCCGTGGCGGGCGTCGTCGCGGGCGCCTATTACGACCTGTTCAACAAGAAGAACGTCCCCAACACATTTCTCTACGGTTTTTTGGCCATCGCATTCGTCGTCAACCTGCTGGCATTCGATCCGCTCGTGAGCGTGTATGCCATTTTGCAGGCCGCGGCCGTGTTCGTCCTCACCTATTTCCTCCTCTACAAGACCGGACAGTGGGGCGGGGCGGACGGCTTCATCCTCACAGCCGTCGCGCTTCTCCTGCCCGTGGCGCCGCATCCGGTCCTGGCCAATCCCATGGGCGGCGTGGTCACCTTGCCGTTCGTGGCCTCGGTGTTCTTCGTCTCGGGCCTGTCCTTCATGCTCTGGATGCTGGTGCGCTCCCTGCCCGTGGCCATCCAAGCCATCCGCACCAAGGGCGTCATCGAGCAGAAAGCATGGGTTGGCGCCTTCATGATCGCGCTGGCCTATTTCGTCTTCTCGATGGTGGTGTCCAACTTGGGCGTGATGTCCTCGTCCTATTTCGCCCTCATCACCGGTGTCGTCCTCCTGAGCGTCTATTTCGTGCTCTTCATGGAGCCCATCAAGGCCTCGATGGTGGAATGGGTCGCGCTCAAGCAGGTGGAAGAGGAAGACATCCTCGCCGTGGACCGCATGGACCCGGCGCTCGTGAAGAAATACGCGGTCGGCCGCCTCGTGGATTCGGCCCTCCTCTCGCGCCTCAAATCCGTGCATTCGAAGATTCCGGTGTACAAGAAGCTGCCGCCGTTCATCCCGCACCTGCTGGTGGGGCTGGCGCTCTCGGTGCTGTTCGGCGACGTGATACTGCTGATGGCCGGGTATTCGAGCATCGCGTTCTAGGGATTTTAAAAATCAGAAATACGCGCCCAGCCCGCTCTGCTTCCCCTTCACTTTCAAATCGTCTTCGCTCACTCCTAGCTCTTTTAGTATTTTCAGGACCGTCGGGATGAGCTGGTGGTCGACGTAATAATCTGCGTCATAGTCTTTGGCGTACTCCAGCAATTCCGCCTTCTCCGACACCGACGCTTTCGAGTTCTTGCTGCGCGTGCCCGATCCCTTGCTGCTCCTGTCGATTTCCCCTCCGGAGCCGGAGGCCGAGCGCGTGATCACGTATCGCACGATGCTTCCTTTGGCAAATTTCTCCCCCTTCCCGCGCTTGTTCGCTTTCAGTGCCGCCGCCAGTTCGGGGGATTTTATCTCGTACTTGTCCAAATCCTTGGTCAGCTGCGTCTGGATGGCCAATTTCTCAAAGTCCATCTTTCCCGAGCGCAGTTTCTCCACCTGCTCTCGCACGATGGCGATGGCCTTGTCTTTCGAGCCGTCCTTGAGTATGGCTTCCAGCACTTTTCTCTGCGTGTCGCGCGCGATGACCGACCAGTCGCGGCGCACCAGCTCGAAGCCCCGGATCTTGATCCGGCCCTTGTCATCCATGAGCGCATATTTCTTCTTGGCGCCGGTGCCGGCCTCGCCGACCGCGCCGGCCGTCTTCTTGGACACGAACACCCCGCGCGGGTAGAAGGCCTCCAACTCCAGTTCCATGGTGCCCGGCAATTCGGAATTGACCTTCTTCATCCACGCGAGCGCATCCTCCTTCTTCTTGTCCCCCAGAAGCAAAAAGGTCGAATCCGTGTCGCCATAAAGTACCTTGAATCCGGCCTGCTCCGCCTTCTCTGCCGTCTGCATGATGAAATGCCTTCCCCACGCGGTGACCGATTCGGCGCATTCGCGGCTGTAATACCTCGAACGCGAGAACGCCAGATACCCGTAATACGAGTTGGCCAGAATTTTGAGGGACTGCTGGCGCGCGAACATGGCTCGGTATTCTTCGCTCTCGGGAGCGAGCGTTTTCAATTTGTCTTTTAGCTCCCCGCGCGCCCTGATGACTTTCGAGAGCACGTCCGGGATGAGGCCGTGCTTTTTTTGGCAGAAGCGCGCGCCGGTGGGCGAGACGTGCGATTCGGCCTTGGTGCAGCAGGCGCAGTCGAGCGTGAACGGGTCGATGTTGTGCGAGATGATGATGGACGGGTACAGCCCGCGGAAGTCGAACACCACCATGTTCTCGTAAATCCCGGGCGAGGGCGTCTTCACGTATGCCCCTTCGATGGGGTTCTCCAGCCTCGATTTGGCCACGTCGTCGGCCGGCTTGTTGGGGATGACGGCGTGGCGCGCCACGGCCTCGTGCATGAGCAGGGATTCGACCAGCTGGGAGGCGGTCGCGCCCACCACGTCGTTGAGCGGCAGGTACGTAATCTTGGCCATCTCAAGCTCCAGCGGCAGCACGAGGCGCGCCAGCTCCCACGTCAAATACGAATCGGTGCGCGAGTATTCGGCCAGTTTGCCCATCTGGGACGGGTCGTCCCACATCTGCCAGATGTCCAGCCTTTCCACGTCGCCTTTTTTCTTGCCCAGCAATTCCGACGCGGTGGACTCCAGCGTGAAGTTGTTCGGCCGCTTGATCGCGCCGATGAAGGAGAGGAAACGCAGCAAGGGAAGGACGTCGACGTAAATGCGGCCCCTGATCTTGGCGATGTCCCGGATGCCCCTTCTTCTTATCGTGAACGAGCTGCCGTCCCGTCCCATGCGCAAAGAAGCTTTCGCGGCCTTGGCGCGCGCCTCCAGGTACGGCAAGTCGAATTGGGTCGAATTGTATCCGGCCAGGATGTCGGGGTCCTCGCGCGCCAATTCTTCGCCGAACGCCTCGATCATGCCTTTCTCGTCCTGCGCGACGCGGCAGAATTTCTTGCCGTCCGCCTCGCGCCAGGTGAGCACGCGCCCCTCTTTCTCCCCGAGGCCTGTGGCGTGCGAAATCATGATGCACGGGTCCTGCGCGGGCCTGGGCACGCCGTGCGGATTGTACGTCTCGATGTCGAAGGCCATCACCTTAAACGCCGTCGTGGCCTCCTTCTTGGAGAGGATCCGCAGGATCCGCCGGCCCTGCCGCTCGTACCTTATCCTCGTGAGCGGCCCGAGGCCCAGATCGATCATGTAGCGCCGGCCGAACGGGATGTTGTATTCCCACGCTTTGCGCTCCTTGTAGGCGGACCGCAGGTCCGGCACCTCGGGCGGGTGCTTGGCATACACCTTGAGCACCTTGCGCATCATGCCTTCCAGCTCCCGCTCCACCTGCTCGATGCGCACGGGGTGGACGGTCAGCCCCCGATGGAGCGCGCCCGCCTTCATCAGCTCCGGGATATCAAAAGCCGGCGCGTCGAGGTAGAAGTAAGGCTCGTAGCGGTCGTAGAGGTAGAAGACGCTCTTGGCCTTGAACTGCAGGCGCACGCGCGTCTCGTTGCCCCGTATGACGTAGTCCACGTCGATGAGCACGGCGGACCGGGTTTTTTTTGGCAAATCCGCCCCGGTCTTGCGGTCCTGTCCCGTCTCTTTGGCGTGGTGGGCTGGCTGTTCGCTCATGCCTTGTGCACTCAACGAAAACTAAATAACCTTCTTGCCGAACCTGCTTCGAGAACGAGTCTGTCCTTGTCTTTTCACGCTTCGACTTCTTCCTTCTGCGGCTTCTTCTTGATCTCCGCAATCTCCTCGAGCGAGACGAACGGGTCGTGGGCCTTCATGTACGGTTCAAGCTCTTTGCGCTCCTCTTCGCGGTGGCGGGTGCGGTCGGCGCGCTCTTTTCGGCGCGACTCGAACTCCTGATGCCTCACGTGCGCCTCATCGCGCTTCTCGCCGATCTCCTTGCGCTTCTTGGCGTGCTCGGCGCCCTCCCGGATGATGGTCTGGTACAGCGCTTCGAGCTCGTCGCCGATCGCGCTGATCTGCTTGCGCAAGGAAGTGCGCGCCTCAAGTTCGGCGCGAAGGAGCGTATATTGCTCGTCGAGCTTGACATTGGTCTTGTCGTGCTTGGTCGCCTCGGCCAGCTGCGTCTTGAGGATCTGCATCCGGCGCAGGAGCTCTTTTTCCTGCGCGGGCGTAAATGCGGAGGTGGAGATCTGGAAGTCGAGCGCGTCGATGCTTTTGGAGATGCGCGCGGGCGAATCCTTCCCGTTGTCCCGCTGGGGGGGTTCGATGGCCTGGATGGCCTCGCGGATTTTCGCTATCTGCTCATTGCGCGCGCGCAGTTGGTCAATCAGCTCATGCTTGAGCTTCTGCTTCTCTTCCATGACCACGCGTGCGCTCGGTAAGTCGCTCATTTCAATCGTTGCCTTTTGCTGTTTCATTCTGCTTTCTTCCCCGGCCGGTCCGGGCGGGGTATAACATCTATCCTAAGCGCGAATTCTTAACTGATTGGTATAGGGGACAAAACTTTTTAAACATCTGAAGGAAGTTGTGTTCGCCAGTCTATTTATGCGTAGATAACCTTTTAAATCGAGCCCCGTATACTCCTATGCCTATCCGTCTTTTGTTCTGCCCTTTGCGGGGCGGAAAACTGGTCGCCTTGCCGGCGTCGCTCTCAAGTGGCGTCGGCCTAATTTTTTCAACCTCCAGCGAGAGCCGGGGCGTTCCCCTCCCACTCTCAAGTTCCCAAGCACTTCCGACTCCCCAGTTTCCGGCGCGATTTTTCTGCTCCTCTCCGCCCGGCTTTTTGTCTCATAGTATTCTCGTCACCATGTCCACCAGCCGGTTGGAATAGCCCCACTCGTTGTCGTACCATGCGAGCACCTTGGCGCTCTGGCCCACCGCGATGGTGCAAAGCCCGTCCACGATGGACGAGTGCGGGTCGTTGATGATGTCCGTGCTCACCAGCGGCTCCTCGGAATAATTCATGATTCCGTTGAGCGGCCCGTCCGCCGCCTTCTTGAGCGCCGCATTTACCTCTTCGCGCGTGGCCGCCTTCTTGAGGTTCACGCTCAGATCGTTGATCGAGCCGCAGGGCACGGGCACGCGCAACGAGAGCCCGTCCAGTTTTCCCTTAAGATCGGGCAGCACCTCGCCGATGGCCTTCGCGGCCCCGGTGGTGGTCGGGATGATGTTGATGGCCGCCGAGCGCGCGCGCCGCGGGTCCTTGTGCGCCACGTCCAGGATGCGCTGGTCGTTGGTGTAGGCGTGGCACGTGGTCATGAATCCTTGCGCGATGCCGAAATGGTCGTCGAGCGTCTTGGCCACCGGCGCGAGACAGTTGGTGGTGCACGAGCCCATCGAGACGAGGGCGTGCCTCTTCTTGTCGTAGGCCTTCTCGTTCACGCCCGGCACGACGGTGCAGTCCGCCCCGCCCTTCTTCGCGGGCGCCGAGAGCAGCACTTTCTTCGCGCCGGCGGCCAGATGCCGGCCCATGCCTTCCCGGTCCGCAAAAACGCCGGTGCATTCGATCACTACGTCTACGTCAAGCTTGCCCCACGGCAGCTTCTCCGGCTCGCGCTCGCCGAAGAACCGGATTCTCTGCCCGTCCACGGACAGCCAATCCGCCCCGGTCTCAAGCTTCGCATCAAGCCGGCCATGCACCGAATCGTATTTGAGCAGGTGTGCGGCCGAGGCCGGCCCGCCCAGATCATTGATGGCCACCAGCTCGAATTTGTGGCCCAGCGCCTTCTTGGCGATGGATGCGCGCAGGCACATGCGCCCGATGCGTCCGAATCCGTTGATGGCCACTTTCATCGATAACACCTCTCGTGCATAATCCATTGTCGTTTCTTGCAACGCACCGAATTCTTTTAAACACCCGGGGCCGTTCTATAGTCGGAGTTGCTTTTGATGAAATTCATGACTTTGGATGACTGGCCGCTGGAGGGCAAGACCGTTTTCTGCCGCATCGACCTCAACTGCCCCGTGGACGGGAAGAGCGGCCAGCCCCAGCTCTCGGCGCGCATCAGCGCCCACGCGCGCACGGTGCTCGACCTCTCCGCCAAGGGCGCCAAGACCGTCCTGCTCGCCCACCAAGGGCGCAAAGGCGAGAGCGATTTCATCTCCCTTGCGCCGCACGCCCAATTGCTCGAGAACGAAGTGCACAAGCTCCGCAAAAAATCGCAAGGCAAGCTCCCGATCAAATTCGTGGATGACGTGGCGGGCGCGAAGGCGCAGGCCGCCATCCGCTCGCTCCAAAACGGCGAGGTCCTCCTGCTCGAGAACGTGCGCTTCCTCGACGACGAGACGACCTACGCGAAAACCGGCCAAAGCCAGCTGGTGAAAAACCTCTCCGCGCTCTGCGACGTCTTCGTGCTGGACGCCTTCTCGTGCGCGCACCGCGCCCATGCCTCGGTGGTAGGCTTCTCGGGCGTGCCGGCCCTGGCCGGCCGGGTGATGGCGCGCGAACTTTCCGCCCTCCATTCCTTCCACAAGCCCAAGCGGCCGGTGGTGTTCGTGCTGGGCGGCGCGAAGCCTTCCGACAGCCTGCCCATCCTCGAATCATGGCTGGCTGAAAAAAAGCTGGATTCCGCGCTCTGCGGCGGCAGTCTGGGCAACCTCATGCTGCTGGCTTCCGGCCGGGAGCTGGGCGGCAGCCTCCAATTCCTCAAAGACGAGCGCGCGCTCGAATACCTGCCCCAAGCCAAGGCGCTCTACGTCCAATACGCCTCGCGCATCGTGTTGCCCGAGGACGTCGTGCTCGACGAGCGCGGAACGGCGAAAATCGCCCCCCTCTCCGCCCTGCCCTCCTCTTCGTCCATCTTCGACATCGGCCCCAAGACGGCCGCGCATTTCGCGGACCTCATCGAGCACGCGGGCTCCATCGTGATGAACGGGCCGATGGGCGTGTACGAGAAGGACGCCTTCTCGCACGGCACGAAGGTGGTGCTCCAGGCCGCGCAAGCGTCCAAGGGATTCTCCCTCATCGGCGGCGGGCACACGCTGGCGGCCATCGAGAAGTTCGGCATCGACGAGCGGAAACTGGGCTATGTGAGCCTCTCGGGCAAGGCGCTCATCGAATATTTGTCGGGCCAGAAATTGCCGGGCGTGGAAATGCTTTTGCAGTCCGCGAAAAAAGAATAATCAATAATCGCCGATTTTCGTCTGGCCTTTCTTTTTTGTTTTCTCTTCCTGCGTTGGTGAAGTGTCTGGCAGTTTTTCCATCTCTCTCTTTTCTTGGGCCGGCGCCGGCGAAGCTTCTTTTTTTTCTTGGGCGACCGGCGCGTTTTCTTCGGGCGAGGGCGAATTCTTTTTTTCCTCTTTCTGCGCGGGTTTTTCTCCCGCCCCCTCCGCCTTGCGATAGCGATAAGCGGTTTTGTTTTTCCAATCTGCGCCAGCGCTTTTCCATCGCTCTGAAGCGTCTCCCTGCTCCCCGCCCGCGCATTTCCATCCTCCAGATGCGCCCTTCCTCTCCTCGCCGGCATTTTTCCATTCTTGCGGAGTTCTTCCCGCCATCCGGCCCACGACGCGCGTCATCTTCTCCTCTTTTCGCTTGGCCGACCAGAACGAGGCCTGATCCCGCGTGCCCTTGGTGATGAATCCGATCATGCGCCCGACTTTCGCCCGACCGGCCCGCCCCCGCCTCTGGATCGTGCGGATTTCGGAGGGCACCGGCTCGTAGAAGATCACGTTGTCCACGGACGGGATGTCCAGCCCCTCCTCGCCGATGGACGTGGCAACAAGTATGTTGAATCTGCCCTCCCGAAAGTCCAGGATGGTCTGCGCCTGTCCCTTGGCCGTCACGCCGTCCTTCTTGCCCATGAATGAGCGGGCCGGCTTTCCGCCCGCCTCGATGGCGCGCACCAGCACCTCCACCTGGTCCCGGTACTGGCAGAAGACGATGCTCTTCTCGCCCTCCTGCCTCCTGCCGAGCACTTCGAGCAATTTGGCCAGCTTGGGGTGCTCGGCGCAGCCTTTCAATCTCTCCATGAAAAGGACGAACCGCTTGTCGGAAAGCAATCTGAGCTGCGCCTTGCTCGGCTCCCGCTCCTTGACCCTGCCGATGAACCGCGAAACCGCTTCCACGCCCTGCGTCTCGAACAATTCGAGGATATGCACCATCGAGAAAAGCGTCGCATGGTGCGAGAGGGCGGAGAAACGAAGGGGGCTTGAGGACTGCAATATCCTCGCCCTCAATTCCGATAGCCCCTTTTTCGACTTGTATCCCCCCACAAAACCCATCTTCTGCAAGGTGGCGGCCCGGTCGTTGATGATGTCATCAAGCAGCTTCTTGAGCTCCCGGCTCTCCTGTGGCAATTCCACCTCAATCCACTCGACGTCGAGTTGCTTGACATACGGCGCCACGTCCGGGTCATTCGAGCTGCGGATCTCGACGTTCGTGATGGCCAGCGAATCGATTATCTCCTGTATCCTCTTGTTCTGCCCGCCGGGCGAGGCAGTGAGGCCCAGTGCCATCGTCTTATGCTCCCGCGCCGCCTCGGCCACTTTGGTGTAAGCGTATTTTCCGACGGTGCGGTGCACTTCGTCGAAAACCACCAAGGAGAAATCCCAAACCAGCCTTTCGTGCGCCAAATCGTTCGCAATGGTCTGCGGGGTGGACAGGACAAGCCTCGCCGGGGGCTTGTACATCTCCGCCCTTTTCCTGGCTGCAATGAGCCCGGACACCATCACGAGCTCCTCGGGCGCGAGCGTAAGCAGTTCGCGCATGGTCTTCTCGTGCTGGGCCACGAGCGGGCGCGTGGGCGCCAAGAAAAGAACCTTCCCATCCTTTAGTTTTGCCGCCGCCACGGCCGCGGCGATGAGCGTCTTTCCAAGGCCGGTAGGCAGCACCACCAGCGTCGAGCCTTTGGCCAAGGCGGATTTGATGATGGCTTTCTGGTATTCGCGCGGCTGGGGCGCGTTGGGGGAAAGAAAAAACGACTCCGGGTCTGGGGCATCCAATGGCATCGCCATCCATTCGTCAAGAAACGATTAAACGGTTTGGGTGGCGTTGCCGGTTCAAATGCACTTGCTGACCAGCGGCTTGGTTCCGTATTGTTTCTGGTTTGCGGCGGAACCGTCTGCATTACCATATGTGAAATTGACATCATACTCATATGTCTGTCCAGATGTGCAGGGGGCAGAGAGGGGAATCTGGAGGACCTTCTTCTCTCCGCCAGTCAGGAACCGGTCCGAGCCGGTGGGCTTGTACGAGCCGGAGCGACCGCTTCCTCCGATGTCGATATTGGTGAGCTGTATCTGCCCGGCTTCGGTGCTCTGGATTATGAGGGTAATGCCAGAGCTGCCGGATTTTTCAACGTGATCCCAAATGGCGAAAGGACGGGCGTTCAACCAATAACTGGTTGAATCGCCTATCCTCGCATCCGTCGTTGCGCTAGTACCCGAATCTGCCGAATAAGCGGGCACGAATCCCAGAAGCGCGATGCCGACCATGG
>JAHFEC010000026.1:10009-11317 GCA_023248665.1 Microcaldota archaeon
GATCGCAGCAGCCGCGACCATCACGAGGATCATGAGGATTTTTTTCAGGCCGTCATCTTTTTTCGCGGGTTGCTCATTTTTCGCCATTCAATCCCCCCTAAAATCTCCTTCCCTTGTGCCGGGGCTTGCGGTTCTGCTGGGAATCCCGCCGCCGCTCGTTCCCCGGGCGCGAGCCGCCTTTCCATTGTTCGCCGCCCGGGCGCGGGGCATTGCCCTGGCGCGGGGCATTCATATCCGCCCTGCCCGAGCCGCCGCTCCTTCCGGAGTAGAAGCCCCGGTCCCGCGTGCGTCCGGGCCCGGCCGGCGCCTGCGCGCGCCGGTTCTGATTCCCGTATTCGTTGCGATTTCCCCGCTGGGGCTGGTTCTGCTGCCGTCCCTGTCCGGCCCGGCTGTCATATTGGCCCCCGCCCGGCCCTCCTCTTCCGTCATACCGGCTTCTTCCCGGCGCGGAGCCGTGCCCGGCCCGGCTGTGAACCTTTTCGACCGCCTGCTTCTTGGCGGCCTTGAAAAACTCCAAATCCTCCTGCGCCGACTGGCTCAGGGGCGGCTTCTCCTCTTCCCCTGCGCCTTGCGCCAGGGCGCCGCGTGCGCTCTTTCCCGCATCGCCCGGCTTTCCCGGCCGCATCATCCGCTCGATCGGCGGCAGGTAGGGCGCCGGCACGGAGCGCAGGCTGTGCGGCACGCCCGTCGGCGTGGACAGGAGGCGGCGCACCGCGCCCTTGAGCTGGAAGAGCGCGTGGTTGAACGCGGTCGGGGCCAGGCTGCTCACCGAATAGATGTCCACGGCCACCGATTTCACGCCGCAGAATCCCAATATCGCGTTCTCCATGAGCTTATGGGCCGCATGCCCGTTCTCCTGCTCCTGCGTGGCCGAGCCTCCGTAGGTGCGCACCACCAGCGCCCGCTTGTTCTCCAGCATCGGGTGGCTCTTGCCCTCATGGTACGTGAACGCGAAGCCGGGCGTGAGCACCCGGTCGAAGAATCCCTTGAGCATGGCCGGCGGGGACGACCACCAGACCGGGTAGACGATGATCCACACCGGCGCCTGCGCCAGCATCTCCTGCGCCCTCTTCACGTCTTCGGGGACGTTCTGTCCGTAGTTGTCTGCCTCGGCGGCGCTCATCACGGGCTCGAAATCCATCGAATAGAGGTTGAGCACGTCGAATTCGGCCCCGGCGGCCTGCAGCGTGCCCATCGCGGTCTGCAAAATTTTCGCCCCATGCCCGTTCGTCGAGCTGGGGTATCCGTACAGGATGCACGCCTTGGGCAGTTTGCCGCCCAATGACGATGCCGGGCCCTCTTGCGGCA
>JAHFEC010000104.1 GCA_023248665.1 Microcaldota archaeon
TTCCAGATATGCCCTGCGCGTCCTCGCGCACCTCCCAGAAGCCGCCCACCGTGTCGAGGTGCGAGAAGAGGAGGACGTCGGGGTGGGGGTCGCGCGAATAATCGTAATTCGCGCCCACGACATTGCCGGCCTCGTCGATCTTCACGTGCGGGTAGCCCAATTCGCGCATGCGCTTGGCGCACAGCTGCGCGGCCGCCGACTCGTTCCCGGAGAAGCTTTGGGTGCGCACGAGGGCGGAGAGGAATGCGCGGGAGGGGTTGGACGCGTGGGAATGGGGCGCGGCGCGCGATGAGGCGGGCATCATGGAAGCACCGAGTCGAGGATTGATAAGGCTTTCTCGAACACGGGACGCGGGGTGTTGAGGGGAGGGAGCAGGCGCACGACCATCTCGCCGGCGGACAAGACAAGCAAACCGTTGGCTTGCGCGGCCTGCAGGATGGGCTTGCTCTCCACCTTGAGCTCGAGCGCGAGCATCAGACCCTGTCCGCGCACCTCGATGATGCACGGATGGCGGGAAGAGAGGGAGCGGAGCCGGCCCATGAGCCATTCGCCGTTCTCGCGCGCCTGCGCAAGAATATGCTCCGCATCCATCGCGTCGAGCGCGGCATTGGCCGAGGCGCACACCAGCGGGTTTCCGCCGAAGGTGGAGCCGTGCTCGAGGGGCTTGAAGGCGCAGGCTTCCTCGCGCGCGATGAGGGCGCCGATGGGAACGCCGCCGCCCAATCCTTTGGCCAGCGTGCAGGCGTCCGGGGCGATGCCATAGTGCTCGAAGGCAAAGAACTTGCCGGTGCGAGCGCAGCCGGTCTGGATCTCGTCGATGACCAGGAGCGCGCCGGCCTGCGTGCAGATTTCGCGGGCCGCCTTGAGGTATTCAGCCGTGGCGGGCCGGATGCCGCCCTCTCCTTGGATGACCTCGAGGAAGACGGCGGCCGTGTCGGCATTGACCGCGGCGCGCAAGGATTCGACGTCATTGTAGCGCACGCGCGCGACCGGCCCGATCAAGGGCTCGAATCGCTCCCGGTATTTGGGCTTGAACGTCAGGGCAAGACTGCCGGTGGAGCGGCCGTGGAAGGCGTTCATGGCCGCCACGAGGCCCTTTCTTCCGGTCTTGGCCCGGGCCAGCTTGATGGCCGCCTCGATGGCCTCGGTGCCGGAATTGCAAAGGAAAACCTTTCCGGAAGTGGAAGTGGCCGACTGCCACAAAGAAGCCAAACGCTCCAGCAGCTTCGCGCGCTCGTCGTTTCCGAACGATTCGTTGCAGGTGAGCAGCGTGGCGGCCTGCCGGCTTACCGCCTCCGCTATTTTTGGATGCGCATGGCCCAATATGGCGATGCCGATGCCGGAGGTGAAATCGACGTATTCCTTGCCGTCGGCGTCCCAGACGAGGCTGCCGCGGCCGCGCACAAGCGAGATGTCCCTCTTGGGATACACGCCCATTTCAAATTTCTTTTCAATTTCGAGGATGGATGCATTGGCCATAGAATCAACCTTTACGAGATTATCCTTTTGTAATGTGCGTGCCCGCGCCAGCCAGCGCGGAGGAAATCGGTTTCTCCTTCGTGCCGTTGCCGATGACGACTTCGCTCACGCCGCCATCCAGCGCTTCGCCGGACGCCAGGAGCTTGCGCTTCATGCCGCCGGAGGCGTTTTTCATGCAATCCGGCAAATCGGCGCGCGAGAGCGAAGAGGCAAGGTCGCTGGGGAAATTCTCAAAATAGCCGTCCACATCGGTCATCAGGATGAGGCGGCGGGCATGCAGGGCGGATGCGATGGCGGCGGCCGCACGGTCGCCGTCTGTGTTGAGCGGCTGGTTATTTTCCCCCAATGCAAGAGAGGCGATGACGGGCGCGTAGCCGGCCGAAAGAAGCGAGCCCAAAAGCTCGACATTCACCTTCTCCACCTTGCCGGTGAAATCGTCTCGTATGATTTTCTGCCGGCCCTGCCCGTCCGCCGAAATGACGGTCTTTTGTTTGGCCTCCAGAAGCTTGCCGTCGATTCCGCAGAGGCCGATGGCATTGACGCCGGCCGATTGGAGGGCCAATACCAGGTTGGCGTTGATTTCACCGCGCAGGGCCATGGTGAAAATCTTGATGGCTTCGGCATCAGTGTAACGCGACTTGACGCCGGATGGCGAGGTGATGAACTTGGGCGTGATGCCCAAGCGCTCGCTTAGGCGGGTGGTCTGGCTC
Organism: Microcaldota archaeon; assembly: GCA_023248665.1. Lineage (GTDB taxonomy): Archaea > Micrarchaeota > Micrarchaeia > Anstonellales > Anstonellaceae > CAIXYX01. Next base: position 2,190 of record JAHFEC010000104.1, read on the forward strand.
GCACCGCCGTGCACCACGATGAACTCGTATTTGGAGGAGAGGGCGGCGATGTCCTGCGAAAGCTGGGCCGGCGCATCCGCCAGCGTGCCGATGGAGCCGCCGATTTTGATGATGATGAGGGGTTTGGATGACATGAGGGCACCTGCTCAGATGGGATGATACCCCGGCACCCACAGGCCCGTCTTCTCGTCCAGATTGTGCATGAGGTTGAAGCAGGCGATGGCCGGGCCGGCCGAGCCGCGCATCAGATTGTCGATGGCTGACATGGCCACGAGGCGGGGCCGGTCGGCGTCCAATTCAAAGCCGATGTCGCAGAAATTGGTGCCGATGACTTCCTTGGGCTCGGGATAGCGGTAGAGCGTGCCCTTGTCTTTTACGAGGCGGACGAAAGGCGAGCCTGAATAGAAGGAGCGGTAGGCCTTCCAGACATCCAAGTCCGTGAGGGGGCGGGAGACGGGTGCATGGATGGTGGAGAATATGCCGCGCACCATTTCCACGGCATGGGGAGAAAGGCCGACCGAGACAATGGCTTGGTGGTTCGCGGCCTGCGCGATCGCGTTAAGCTCCTGCTCGATCTCAGCCGTGTGCCGATGGCCGGTGGGCTTGTAGGCGCGCACCGTGCCCTGCCGCTCCGGATGATGCGTGGAGATGTCGAAGGCGGCCCCGCCGGCCGAGGAGCCGATTTTGGAATCCGCGATGATGCGCGATGGATCGATGAGGCCGGCCTTGACTAACGGGGCGGTCGCTAGGATGACGGATGATGCCAGACAACCCACGCCGGCCACCAATTGAGCCCTCTTGATTTGCTCGCGGTGAAGCTCGGGCAGGCCATAGACCGCGCGGGGCAGTAATTCGGGGCATGGGTGGGGCTGGTAGTAGTGCTCGTACGTCTGTGGGTTGTGAATGCGAAAGTCGGCCGAGAGGTCGATGATTTTCACGCCCGTGTCGATATATTGCTTCACGAATGGGGCCGACACCTTGTGCGGAAGGCAGAGGAAAAGAGTGTCGATGTCGGTATTGAGCGTCTTGACGGAGGTGAATTCGGCCTGCGTGAAACCGCGCAGATTCGGGTTGAGCTTGGTAACTTGGGTGCCGGCAAAACGCTCGGAAGTGACTTGGGCCACTTCCATTTGGGGGTGGATGAGCGCCCAGCGCAACAGCTCGCCGCCCGTGTATCCGGAGGCGCCGACAATGGAGATCTTGTAAGACATGGACATAACCTCGAACAAGCAGATGCCTGTCTCTTTCACTTACCGCTTGGCTCTTGTTATGAAATATTCAATCATTTTTCCCGGGATGTCCACGCCAGTGGGGGCGATGGAGTTGCGGAATTCGGTGGTGTGGTTCACTTCGTGCACTAGCATCCCGTCGGGGGATTCCATCATGTCCACGCCATAGATGCCCTCGCCGAAAACAGATGAAGCCCGGAGGGCCAAATCAGATATCTCGTCTGTCACAGGACAATTGGTGGCCGTTCCTCCTCTTCCCGTGTTGGTGATCCATCCCGACTTTTCCGTGGAATGCCGGTAGATGGCGCCGATGCACTCATTTCCCACCACGAAGGCGCGGATGTCCCGGCCGGGCTTGTTGACATGCTCCTGCAAATAATACACCTTCTGGAAGGCGTGGCCCATCTCCTCGCGGTTCTCAAGCTCGGCGTCGAGTGCCTCGCGGTCGTTGAGCTTGTGCACCATGCGCGCCCACGAGCCGAAAACGGGCTTCATAACAAGAGGGAATGAAAGCGGGGCGGCAAAAGCGGACGAAGAGGCCGACGTCGGGATGACGGGCGCGGCTCGGACCCGGCCCGGCTCGGGCACAGGCTCGGCGGGCTGAACGAGCTTTGTGGCCGCCTCGGACGTGAATGCCCCATAGGTCTTTGGGGTCGGTATTCCGGCCTTGGCCAGCAGGGTGGATGCCAG
>JAHFEC010000105.1 GCA_023248665.1 Microcaldota archaeon
AGCCGAGCACCTGCCCCTCAAGGATGGCCAGTCCGCCACGGGCGGTGTGCACCTCGTGCCCGGCCTCTTCCAGCATCTTTCTCATGTCCGCAAGCTGGTGGATGTGCGAGACGGTAGTGATGAGCGCGAGCTTTTTGTGGGGTGCCAGCGCGGGCAGGGCGTCTTTGAGCACGCCCAAATCCACGGTGATGGGATAAAGCCGGTATTCCACCGTCAGCTCCTTGTCTTTGACCTCATGGTATCGGGCGTGCCCGTAATGGATGAGCCGCTCGGCTTTTATCTTTTTGGCCTCGTCGAGCGCCAGATCGCATGCGCCCCAGCATGGCGTGGCGGACAGGAACACCTCGTGCCCTTCGCGCCGCAGCTTCGCGGCCTCTTCCACGGCTTTCTGCTTGAGCCCTTGGGGAAATTGCAAAAGGATGCGCATCACAAATCACTTCTCGCGCCGGGCGGTTCATGCGACGGCCGGCTTTCTGGGGGGCCGGCTTCTGCGGCGGAATACGGAGTCGTCTTTGCCAAATTCCGCATCTTTTGAATCCCGGGCCGGCGCGGGCTGCTTTTCATGCGACACGGGAATGTCCTCCTTGGCCCTTATTCCCATTTCTTTTTTTCGCGCGCCGTTTTTCTCCACCGGTTCCAGAATCCCGCTTGAACTCCATATCCAAGCGTATTTCCCTGCCTCTTCCCTCACATAACTGTCCGGGTCCCCGAGCCCTTTGCAGATGATCGTCCAGCTGGCCGGCCGATAGCGCCAGCCCGCCGCCCGCACGGCCTCGGCGCGCAGGAATTCGTCATTCGAGCGCTCCAGCACCCATTCGAGGCATTCGTCCACGCCCGCCCCTTCGCGCGAGGAGAGCATGATGACGGCCTCCTGCCGCTGGAGGCGGTTGCGGCCCCCGCGCACGAATTCAACCAGCTTCTGGGTGTCCATCATCGGCTCCAGAAGCGTTTTGTCGTACTGGCGCAGGGGGAACGTTTTACCCGTGCCTTTCATGCCCAGATGCTCGTTTCTCCAGCTGATGCTCATGAATGTGCGGGGTGGCCGCGCTTGTTTTTTTGGAGGATCCATTCTCTTCATGTGTTAAATTATCGTTTTTAGAGTTTTAAAAGCAACGGTAGAGGAAAGGAAAGGGAAAAACAGCAAAGGCGGGCCGAACGGGCCGAAAAAGGGCCTGCGCGCAGGGGGGCCAGGTGCCGGACATGGGCGGGCAAACCGCAAAAACGCGGCTCAGTCGTCCGCTCCGCCGCCCTCGACGTGTTTGACGATATCCTCCGCCATCTTGCTTGAGCGCTTGAGCAGCACCTTCATCTCGGCCGAGGCGACGATGCGCCTCGTGCGGTCCACGGCGTCCGGATTCACCGACATGGACGTGATGCCGAATTCCACCAGCTTCTCCGCGAAATCGGGGTACACCGAGGGCGCCTGGCCGCAGAGCGAGCAGGTCACGCCGTGCTTGTTGCAGCTCTTGATCACCTTCTCGATGCTGTTGAGCACCGCGTAGTTGCGCTCGTCGAATCCGTCCGCCAGCGTGCCGTTGTCCCGGTCGATGCCGAGCGTGAGCTGCGTCAGGTCGTTCGAGCCGATGGACACCCCGTCGATGCCTTCCATGCAGAAGTCGTCGATGAGCACCACGGTCGAGGGCACCTCGCACATGATCCAGAGCTTGAAGTCGCGCGTGCGGTGGATGCCGTTGGCCTTGAGCAGGTCCTTGACCGCTCGCAGCTCGCCGATGCGGCGCACGAACGGGATCATGAGCCAGAGGTTCTTCATGCCGTAATCGTCGCGCACCTTCTTGATGGCGGCCAGCTCCATGGCGAACACTTCCGGCTCGCTGATGTAGCGCGCGCAGCCGCGGAAGCCCTTCATCGGGTTCTCCTCCTTGGGCTCGAACTCCTCGCCGCCGTCGAGGTTGCGGTACTCGTTGGTCTTGAAATCCGTGGCGCGGTAGACGACCGGGCGCGGATAGAAGGCCGAGGCGAACGTGCGCAGGCCCTCCGAGAGCTTGTTGATGTACTCCGCCTGTCTTCCCTCCCGGATGATCTTGCGCGGGTGCACGCCGATGGCGGCGATCATGAATTCGGCGCGCAGCAGCCCCACGCCGTCGCAGGGCTGTTTGGCGACCTTCTCGGCCAAATCCACCTCTGCGCAATTGACGTATATCTTGGTGCCGGTGGGCACGTACGTGCTGCCCCCGGAACCGGCCGATCCAGCGGCGCCGGCCGCGTCGCCGTGGGCCGCCGCTTTGGGCGCCTCCATGGCCACGTCGCCGTCATATACTCGTCCCCGGATGGCGTCCACCGTGACGAACTGGCCGGTTTTGAGCTTGGTGGTGGCCTCGCGCGTGCCGACGATGCAGGGCACGCCCAACTCGCGCGATACGATGGCGGCATGGCACGTCATCCCTCCAGTGTCGGTGATGATGGCCGAAGCCCTTTTCATGGCCGGCACGAAGTCGGGCGTGGTCATCTCCGTGACCAGTATCTCCCCCTGCTGCATCTGGTCGATCTCCTTATGGGATTTGAGGATGCGGACCTTGCCTTTGCCCACGCCGGGCGCGGAGGGCAGGCCGGTGAGGATGACCTGTCCGCTCGAGGCCGGAGAGCCGGGTGGAGGGGATGCCGGAGCCGAATGCGACGCCTCCGAAGCCTGCGCGCGGGAGGACGAAGCGCCCGGCGAACCGATCTGGGGCAACGGGTCGGAATCCGCAATCTGTGCCGCGCCCCGCGGCGGGCTTGAAATCTGCTCCATCTCCTCGCCTCCTTTTTGGAAATTGTCGTCGATCATCATGGCGAACGCGCCGGATTTGACGGCTTCGAGCGATTTTCCACTCAAGGTCGTGACGGGTCTTGACTGCACGATGAACAGCGTCCCGTCCTGCATGGCCCATTCCATGTCCTGCGGCTTCCGGTAGTGGGCCTCGATTTTCGCGCCGATCTTGGCCAGCGCGATGACCTGCCCGTCGCTCAATTTCTGCATCTCCTGCTTGGCCGCCGGCACATCCCGCTTCTCGTTGCCTTCCCGCGCTTTTGCGAGCATCCAGGTCTGGCGGGCGACGGTCTTCTCCTCGATCACGAACGAGCCTTTGCGCACGGTGAACCGGTCGGGAGTGACGCTGCCGGAGACGACCACCTCGCCCAATCCGTAGGCGCCCTCGATAGACATGGCCCCCAGATCCTGCGTGACCGGGTCCACGCTGAACATCACGCCGGCCACCTCGGATTGCACCATCTCCTGCACCACGGCCGCGAGGCCCACTTTCATGTGGTCGAAATTATTCTCGTGCCGGTAGTAGATCGCCCGCGGCTCGAAGAGCGAGGCCCAGCATTCCTTGACCGCCTGCACCACTTCGGATTCCCCGGAGATGTTCAGGAAGGTGGCCTGCTGGCCCGCGAACGAGGCCTCGGGCAGGTCCTCGGCCGTGGCGGACGAGCGCACGGCCACGTACAGGAGCCGCCCCCGCTTGGAGCACAGCTGCCGGTACGAACGGATGATCTCGGCGCGCAGTCCATCCGGGATGGTGCCGGAGAGGATGCGGGCCTTGACCATCTCGGACGCGCGGATGAGCTGGTCGTTCTTGGAGACGTCGAGGTCCGACGTGACGTCGGTGATGAACGTGTCGATCTTGTTGAGCTTGATGTAGTTGAAATACGCGCCCGCCGTGACGACGAACCCGCCCGGGACCGGGAAATCGGCCGAGGCCATCTCGCCGAGGTTCGCCCCTTTCCCGCCCACTTCCGGGATGTTCTCCTTGCGGATTTCCGAGAACCACATGACGTCTTTCATAAATAACCCCCCAATGCACGGCCCAGCGATGCAAACATAGCAAATGAGCGGATGCTTAAAAAGCTTGGGTCGCGTGGTCGGCGAAAAAATCAGACGAGAAAAAAATGGACGATTGCCCGCTTCACCATCGCCCGCTCAGGCGGGCGTTTATTTCAGCCTCGCCCGGACGAACAAATGGTCCTTGTCGTACGGGTCCAGTGCGAACGCCTCGAGGATCTCGAAGCCCTCGCTTTCGAGCTTGGCGATGAGCTGCTCGTAGGTCTTCTTCGGGCTCTGCGTCACGTCGATGCTCTGGCTTTTG
>JAHFEC010000106.1:0-3291 GCA_023248665.1 Microcaldota archaeon
AACAGTTTGGGAACGGGGGCAAAGGATAGGCTTATGGTTTGGGGCGCGAAATCCTTGGCCTTGCGTTTGCTCTCCACGGGCACGCCCTCGAGCACGTCGTCCTCGATTTTCGCCCGCGTGGCCGAGAAAAGGGTGTCGCCGGCCTTGAGGGTCTTGATCAGGAGCGTGCATTTCTTGTCCGCCCGCTCGACTTCCCGGCCGTTGACGTACAGTCGGAACACCTCGAGGATTTTGCCGGAGGAGCTTGAGCGGATGCTGTCCCCTTTCTTGAGGGGCGCGCACAGCTCGATTTGCGCGCCGTTTCGGCCGTTGGAGAGCACCTTGCCGATTTCCCCGCCCAAAAACGAATGGGGCTGGGGGTTGGTGAGCTTGTTCTTTTTCGCATCCCCGAACAAATAGCCCCCGGTGTATCCGCGCGAGGTGTAAGCCGACAGGTCGGCCGTCTCGCCCGAGTCGATGGCTTTTCGGTAGGCCGAGACGATCGCGCGAACGTAGGCCCCGTCTTTTAGGCGCCCCTCGATCTTGATGCAATCCACGCCGGCTTGGGCGATTTTGGGAACGTCGGCCAGCGTGTTGAGGTCCTTGGTGCTGGTCAGGTATCCGCTTTTGACGAAGCGGCCGTCGGAGTACAATTTCCACGGGAAGCGGCAGATCTGGGCGCACGCGCCCCGGTTCGCGCTCCGGCCGGTCTGCGCGAAACTGAAAAAGCATTTTCCGGAATAGGAATAGCACAGGGCGCCGTGGCAAAAGGATTCCACTTCGATGCCGGCATTCTTCTTGATTTGCACGGCCTGCTCGACGGCCAGCTCGCGCGCGAGGATGAGGCGGGAGAAGCCCATGGCCTTGAGCTTCTTGGCGCTTTGCGAGTTGTGCGTGGAGAGCTGGGTGCTGGCATGGAGGGGCAGGTCAGGCGCGATCTGCCGGGCCATCGCCGCCACGCCCAAATCCTGGACGATGAGCGCGTCGGCCCCGCCCTCGTAGACGTGCTGGATGTATTCGGCCACCCGCCCAAGCTCGGACTCGAAAACCATGGTATTGAGGGCGACGTAGGCTTTCACGCCGTTCTGGTGGCAGTATGAGATGGCGCGCGCCAGCTCGTCCGGGCTGAAATTTCGGGCGCGAAGGCGCGCATTCCACAAGGCGCCCATGTAAACGGAGTCGGCGCCGGCTTCCACGGCCGCGCGCAACGAAGCGGGGCTGCCGGCCGGAGCCAAAAGTTCGGGTTTCATGAAGGATAATATGGCTTGGGAAGTTTAAGACCCTTGCGCGGGGAGTTTCGCGCTCGAAATCTAGCCCAGGCGGGAAAGGGCCATTTTCTCAAGGAGAAGCTTTTCCTCGCTCTGGGAGAGGCGGGGCGGCTCGAAGGGGCCCGAAACTTCGAGGCCGCAGTCTTTGGCGAGCTTTTGGGCTTGGCCGGTTTTGGCATCCAGAACGGCCAGCAGCATGTCGTCGTTCTTCTTCGCGCCGACACGCAAGATGGCTTTGCCCACGTGCGGGCTCTGCCCCAGCCAGAGAAGGAATTCCATCTCGATCCGTTCGGAGACGGCGCGCCCTTCCTTTGTCGAACGCATGGCCAGTTCATAGGCGGCCTCGATCTGTTTAGGCGAGGAGACGGACTTGGGGTCCAGCAGGGTCGCATGAAGGCCTTCGGCGTTAAGAAGGGGCAGCAACTCGTTGATGGGGCGAAGGGAGCGCGCCCGCAGGATGGAAATCATGTAAAAAAGTAGGATGGGAGAAATTAAAAAGAAAATCAGATGCGCCTTCTGTTCACGATGCGGTGCCGCCTGCGGGCCACTTCTCGTCAACGTCGGCTAGATGCGCCTTCTGTTCACGACACCGTGGCCTGCGGGCCACTTCTCGTCAACGTCAGATGAGTTTGCCGTTGACGACCCCGTCTTGTCCGACGCGGTTGGTCACTTTCGCCTTGCCCATCTCCGTGTCCACGATGGTGCCCAGCGTGAGGATGTTCTGGCGCGCGTGGTGGCGGTTGTCGGGCGTCTCGACGACATTGCGCATCTTGACCTTCTGGATGCCCTTCGGGGTGAGCAGGTTGATGAACGAGACGGCCTTGAGCCGCGTCTTGATGCCGCTGCCGCGCAGCTTCTTGACCTGTCGCACCTCTTTCTCGCTTAGGCGCGAGTTGGCCGCCGAGCTGCCCATGTGCGCGAGCTTCTTGTCCTTGTTCTTGCGCCGCTTGCCGCCGGTGCCGCTGGTCTTGGATTTGACCGGATCGTGATAATTCTCCATGAATACACCTTCTAGCCGTCTGAATGGATCAGAAAAGCATAATTGATGCCATATTGACGATGTTTTTGTTTTTAAGCGTTATTATGCGCCCGAAAACCGGAAGGCATCGCAAAAACAAGGCCAAAAACACCCGCACGACAATGACGGACGACGGAACGCCGGTCGGGAGCCTCATATCGTCAGTCCGAACGCATACGTCATCGACGGGCCGATGAGCGAGCCCATCACCTGCGTGCGGCGCACGTTCCAGAGAATCGGCAGGGCGCCGATGGCCGAGGCGGTGGCCAGCACCGCCAGGCCCGCAAGGCCGGCGTTGAGCCATACCATGAAAACAAGATAAGCCGCGATGAGGGTGGAAAACGCGCGCCAGTCAAAGGAATGCCAGTGCCGGGAAATCAGGCGGCCGGTGAAAATCGCGGCCAGCGCGCCCAAGGCAACGGACAGCAGGAATGCCCCGAAGAAGGAGGGAAGAACGGGCGGCGTGATCGGGACGGCCGCCTGCGCCATAGCCACCGTGCCGACCCGCGCCACCCCGACGGCGGCCGCGGAGGTGAGGGCGAAGACGGAATGGCTGGCCTCGATGGACGCAACAAGGGCCAGAAAATGCCCCGCCTCCCGAACGGAGATGAAGAGCGAGACGAAGAGGGCGATCTGCGCCGGCGTGGAGATGCCGGGCAGCAAGTCGGCGAGGGCGCCGAAAAGGATGCCCATGAGGATGAACGGGAGGATGTCCATTCCCACCCCGCGCGGTTCGGTCTGTGCCGGGGCGTCATGGACTCGCCCGGCCGGGGCGAGCAGCATCGGCATGGTGAAGAATCCGACGAAAAGCGGGAAAAGCGGATCGCCCAAGGCCATATTGAGCGCGATCTGGCCCAAGGCCCACGCGAGGATGAACACGGCGGCCGATTTCAGCCGATGCTCCGCGTTTTTTTCGACGAGAATGGAAACCAGCGCGGCCAGAAGGAGAAGCGGGCCCGTGAACGGCTTGACGAAAGAGAAAGCGGCCGGCAGGAAGGGGAGCAGAAGCGGGGAGAGAAAGATGGC
>JAHFEC010000106.1:3301-4005 GCA_023248665.1 Microcaldota archaeon
CAGCACGGCTGCCTGGGTCTCCCCGTCCGGGATGCCCAGAAAAATGGAGGGCAGGAACTGCAGGGCCATGCGCCCGCCCAACAGGATGATGAGGAAAAACGGCCAATCCGCCGAGCCCGAAAGAAAATCGCCCAAAATGGCCCCGACGCTGTTGGGATGCAAACCCGGAAGAAGGCTGGCCGCCAAGGAGAAGAGAAGGGAAATCAGGAGGATGGGGAGGGAGATCGCCATCAAAAACGCCTGCCGTCAATCGGCCGAAAATGGCTCGACGATCTGCGCGCGGATGAAGCGGTTGCCCTGTACCGAAGAGATCTGGCCGTAGACGAGGAGCGAATCGCCCTCCCTTAAATCCATCGAGGAGATGGAATCCGCGCCCGTCGGGCGGGCATCGAGAAGGACGGAGATGCAGGAATTGCCCGGAGAGCATAGTTTGAACTTCGGACTGGCGGCCGAGAGCTTGAGAGACTGGGCCGAGCCGTTGAGCAAAAGGAATTTGTTGTCCGAAGAGAGCAGCGCCTGCGCGATGGAAGACGCGGAATAGCCGGATTTGGCCGGCCAGAAATAGAGCAGAAGAAGCCCGGCGAGGGCCGCAAGCGCGCACAGGCGCTTGATTTGCTCCCGGCTTGGATCCGGCAAGGGGATTAAGAAGGGGATCGGCATGGTTTGAGGTCGCCCCCTATTATTTAAAAGTGAGGATGGAATAG
>JAHFEC010000107.1 GCA_023248665.1 Microcaldota archaeon
TGTCGGCGAGCGCCGCGCTGAAGTCATGGCTCTGCATGTCGCGGTAGAATTGGGCCTGCGAGTCGAACGTGCTCGGGTTCATATGCGAGAGCGTGCGGTTGAGCGCCGGATACTGGCCGGCCAGCGTCTGCGCGCCGGCATAATCGCCCTCATAGAGCGCCTGCGAGAACGCCAGCCTCTGTTCGGCCGGCACTGTCATGTTGGTGGCATTGAACGTGCCGTTCGCAAAGCGCTTGCGCATGGAAGCATTGCTCATGTTGATGGCCCGCGTATGATTGCCCGGCCCGGGCCAGTTGCCAGCCCAAGTGCGGTCGCCGCTCTGGTTGCCGGCCCAAGCCGGGTATTGCCAGTTGCCGTTGTGGCCCGTGGCCATCATGCCAAAGCCGCTCCACGCGGCGGCGGAGAGGCCGAGCAAGGCGATGAGGGCCAGGGCGCCCAATGTCCATCGGTTGTCCCACATCAAAATCACCGAAGAGGATAACGAAGGCCGTATATATAGCGATTTTCCAATATGGCTCCCAAATCGAGCCCGAATCCGGGCCAAAAAGGCATTGTGCAGGCCCGGCGCAGCGAGAGGAAATTAGACTGAGATTTCGCCGGCCCGGCAGGTTTAAATTAAGAAGGCATCCTATAAGATAAACGTGAAAGTCTCCAGAGCCTTAATCAGTGTCTTCGACAAAACAGGGCTTCTTGATCTCGCGAGGGCACTCAATAGGCAGGGCGTGGAAATACTCTCTTCCGGCGGGACCGCTGCCGTGCTCAGAAAAGCGGACATCCCCGTATTGGAGGTAAGCAAATACACCGGCGCGCCCGAGATGTTCGGCGGACGGGTCAAGACGCTGCACCCCAAGATCCACGGCGGCATCTTATACCGGCGCGACAATGCGCAGGACAACAAGGAGGCCAAAGAGCAGGGCATCGGCCCCATCGACTTGGTGGTGGTGAACCTCTATCCCTTCGAGAAAACGGTGGCCATGGAAGGGGTGGAGGAGGACGAGGTCATCGAGAACATTGACATTGGCGGGGTGGCGCTGATCCGCGCGGCCGCCAAGAACTACAAAGACGTGACCGTGGTGGTGGAGCCCGAGGATTACCCCAGCCTCATCCGCGAGATGGACGAGAACGACGGACGGGTGTCCGAGGGCAAGCGGCGCAACCTCATGATCAAGGCCTTCGAGCGGACCAGCCACTACGACTGGGCCATCTCGAGGTATTTCGGCGGGGAGGGGACCGAGCGCTTCCCGCACCGCATGAAGCTGGTGTTCGAGCGCGCCTACCCCTTGCGCTACGGCGAGAACCCGCACCAGAAGGCGGCCGCCTACCGGCTCGTGGGCGAGCGCTCGCTTTTTGACGCGCGCATCTTCTCAGGCAAGCAGATGAGCTACAACAACTTCTTGGACGCCGATTCCGGCCTGCATCTCATCCGCGAGTTCTACGGGAGGACGGCGTGCATCATCCTCAAGCACAACAACCCCTGCGGCGCGGCCGTCGGCCAGACGCTCAAGGAGGCGTACCAGAAGGCGCGCGCGACCGACTCGCTCTCGGCCTTCGGGGGCATCGTGGCCGTCTCGCAGCGCATGGACGCGCCCACGGCCGAGGCGATGACCAACATGTACTTGGAAGTGGTGCTGGCGCCCGGCTACGACCCGGAGGCGCTGGACATCCTCAAGCAAAAGCCCTCCCGGCGCATACTGGACATCAGCGATTTCTTCCACCCGGTGCGCGCCGGCGACGTCACGTTCCGGCACATCACCGGCGGCATGCTTTACCAGCACGAGGACCCGACCGTGTACGATTTGAGGACCGCGCAGGTGGTGACGCGCCGAAAGCCCACGGACGAGCAGTGGCGCGACATGCACTTTGCCATGACCGTGGCCAAGCACGTCAAGAGCAATGCGGTCACCTTGGCGGGCCACGAGCAGCTCGCCGGCGTGGGGGCGGGCCAGATGTCCCGCATCGATTCCACCCGCATCGCCATCGCCAAGGCCCGGACGAACAAATTCGATCTGAGAGGCTGCGTCGCGGCCTCGGATGCCTTCCTGCCCTTCCCCGACACGCTGGAGGAATTGTCGGCAGCCGGGGTGGAGGCGCTGGTGCAGCCCGGCGGCTCGGTCAAGGACGAGGACGTCGTGCGGGCGGCCGACGAGAAGGGCATGACGATGGTGTTCACGGGCGTGCGGCACTTCAAGCATTAGCCATATAAAGCGCGAAATTCTTCTTCTGCCCATGCGGACGCGAAAAAATAAGGGAGCCGGAAAAACCGCCCTGTTCGTCGGGCGCTTCCAGCCGTTCCATCTCGGGCACGCGCGAATCGCCAAAAACCTTCTTCGGCGTTATCCGTCCCTCGTGATCGGCATCGGCTCGCGCAGACAAAAAAGGACCGGGCAGAACCCGTTTTCGGCGCAAGAGAGAAGGATGCTGATTGTAAAAACGCTGGCGAAAGCGGAGGGGGCAAAGAAGAGGGTGCGGTTTGCTTATCTGGAGGATTACCGTAAGGATGAGGATTGGGCCAAAGAGGTGAGAAGGCGCTTCTCGCCCAGGCAGTTTGTGGCTTATTCGGGAAACGGGCGGGTGCTCAGGCTTCTGAAGGACGAGGGATTTGACATCCATGAGATAAAGCTTTTGGAGCGCGGGCGGTGGCAGGGAAAAATGATCCGCAAGAGGATGGCCCATGCAAGAGAATGGAAAAAGGATTTGCCGGCAGAGATCAGGGACTGGATGGAGAAAAAAGGGCTGAAAATTATAAGAGACTGCGACCGAGCAAAGCGAATGGAATAAAAAAACGGGTTTGGGATGTATGCGCATGGGAAAAAATTGGCTGGCCTGGGTTCTGCTCGCGCTGATAGCGGCCGCGTTTGTCGCGTATTACGCGATTCGGGTCGAGCCGTACGATTTGCAGCTCAAGGAAGTGCGCTTTCCGCTTTTCAACCAGACCGTCCGAACGGCCCCGAAAATCGTGTTCGTAAGCGACATCCATTATGCGACCTATGAGAAAGAGTATTGGGAAAAGGCCCAGAGCCTCATTAATGCCCAGAAGCCGGACCTTATCCTCATCGGCGGGGACATCGTCAACAGCGGGACAGGGCAGGACATCGCGCAGCTGGACAGACTGCGCGACCTGCACGCCAAAAACGGCATTTACGCCGTGCTGGGAAACCACGACTATGACCAGTGGGGGTGGCAGCCCGGGAGCTTGGACTATGCCTCCAGAGTGGGGGAGAAGCTCGAGAGTATGGGTATCCGAGTGCTTCGCAACGAGCACGTTGTTATCGATGAAGGCAAGAACGAATTCGCGCTGGCGGGGCTTGATGACGGAAACGTACATCGGCAGGATTATGCCAAGGCGACGGACGGGCTTGATGCGTCGATTCCGAGGCTGGTGATGATGCACGAGCCGGCGGCCATACAAACGCAGCACATGGTCGGCAAAAACGTCGTCTTGTCCGGGCACACCCACTGCGGATTGGTCTATGTCCCGTACCTGACGAATGCGATCCTTTGGGCGATCGGGTTCGGATGGGATGCGGGCGGAAAAGTGGAGTTGGGGGACGGCAACGAGCAGTACATCGGCTGCGGGCTCACGCCGGGCGGAATAAGGCTGTTCACGAATCCGCAGATTACGGTGATTAGGCTAAGCTGAAACGGAATGGGGCGCGTTTTTTCCTAGGCGCCCGGCACGGTGATCTTGGCTTTTTCGCCAAGTGAGGCTTTCAGCACGGAATGGAGCGCCCGGGCATTCTCGGGCGCGAGGCCGGCGCTCACTTCGACCGTAAGCGCGCCTTTCTCGTCGCTTGTCTTGGCCGTGGTGCCAAAAACAGACGCGAGCGCCTGCGCCTTCTCCTTCGGGTCGGAAAAGATTTCGAGAAGTTCGAGGTCGTATTCCAACTCTTCGCCCGCGAGCGGGTGGTTGAAATCCAGCAGGACGCGCCCGGACGAGATGGATTTGACGAGGGCCGGGATGCCGTCGATGGTGACCATGAGGTTCGGCTCC
>JAHFEC010000027.1 GCA_023248665.1 Microcaldota archaeon
CTTCTTCCCTCTGCATCGCTTGGCGTCATCGCTTTTGCCCAGCTTCTCGAAAAAAGAAATGGCTTTCTCGAAATCCCCGCCGTTCTCATACGCGGCGGCGGCCTTCTCTTCATGCCCGAGCTTCTCGTAGATCTGCGCCGCTTTGACGTAAAGCGATTTTGCCTCAAGGCGTGCGGCCTTGGCCAGCCCTTCCTTCTCGTCCATCCCGGTCTCTTCACCCATGTTTCCACCGATGCCAATCTCCGTCCCCTTATCTTCCGTTCATCATTGCGCTCTCCTCTTGCGTATAACCTCTTCTGTATAACCCAAAAAGCATTTTAAACTCATCAAGCGTTGCCTTCCCATGTCCAGACCGGTATTCGCTCTATTTTCACTCATCGCCTTGGCCCTCGTCGCCTTCCTTCTGTTGGGCTGCGTCCAGTTCGAGCCCGCCCCGCCGCCGTCCGTTCCGTCCTACGCCCCTCTGCCATTGCCGCCTTACACCCCGCCCCAGACGCTCCCGGTCCCCAACGAGACGGTCGCCCCGGTCGTGCCCTTCGAGACGTCCTTCATCGACGTGGGTTTCGGTGACGCCACCCTTATTCGCTCCGCCAATTTCACCATGCTCATCGATGACGGACCGGCCGGCTCGGCCGACAGCCTCATCGCTTTCCTGCGCGCGAAAAACGTCGAGCGCATCGACGTGCTCGTGCTGTCCGCCTCTGACCCTAATTCCGTGGGCGGCACCCCGGCCATCACGCGCAAATTCCCGGTGCGCGAGGTCTGGACCAACGGCGTGAACTATTCCGATCCGTTCTGGCAGTCCATTGAGCAGCAGATCCAGTTCACCCCGCAGAAAGCCGTCCAGTACGGCGACAATTTCTCCTACGGCAACCTGACATTCACCATCCTCAACCCGCAAGTGGAACGCATGGTCTCCAACCCCCAAGCGGACTCCATCGCCATGAAGGTCTCCTACGGCTCGTTCTGCGCCTTGCTCTTCTCCCAGTCCGAGGCGGCCGGCGCCTCGGGCGGCGATCCGGGCACGGTGGTGGGCGGCATGGAATCGCGCATCCTTTTCGGCTCGGTGCCGATCGCCTGTCCGGTGCTCAAGGTGTCGCACTACGGCTCGGGCAACTCGGCTTCGTTCCAATTCCTCGAGCGCGTCAAGCCCAAGATCGGCATCATCTCCGTCGGGCCCAACCCGCGCAACCTCTATCCAGAGCCCGCCCTCATCCGCCGCCTCATGCTCAAGAACATGAGCGTGTATGTCACAGACAAGCTCGGCTCGATCACCCTCTCCTCTGACGGCGCTCTCTACAGCATCCGCACCGAAAAGCCGGTGGACGAGGATTACACGCGCTTCATCAACAACGTGGGCGATACGCGCCTGTATTGGACCCCCTAGCGCACCCGCCGAACCCCACTCTGCGTTGAATCCCATGCCCCGCTCCGCCTTTCCCGCCCCGTCTCCGGCCTCCCGCCCACTCGCCATCGATGTCGGCGCCAGCAAACTCGAGTATGCCGTCGCGGACGCGAAAGAGAAGGGCGGCGCCAAGACCGGCCGGGTCGAAATCCCCGGAAAAATAAATTCCAGCCAACTCCTGCGAATCATCGTCACAATCTGCAAGAAGAGCAAGGCCACCTCACTCGGCATCGGCTTTCCCGGCTTCGTGCACCAAGGCAAAGTGCTCCGGCTTCCCAACCTTCCACTCGTCCGGCCCTTTCACGCGAAATCCGTCCTCGAGCGCGAGTTGGGCATCCCCGTGTCGGCCGAGAACGACGTCAAGTGCATGGCCCTCGCCATCTGGCACGCGCGCGGCCGCAAAGAGGACGACGATTTCATCGTCATCGCGCCGGGTAGCGGCATCGGCGGGGCCATCGTGCGCGCCGGCCGCCTCGTGCGCGGCAAGCGCAGCATGGCCGGCGAGTTCGGACACATGAAAATCCTGCTCGCCGGCGAAAAAAACGTCTCGCGCGCGAAAAACACGCCAAAATCAAAATCCGCGGCAGGCACAAGGGAGGAAGAATGGGCAAAATCGGTGCCGGCCTTAAAAGAGGAAGAATGGGAAAAGTTGTGCGGCGGATTTGGCATCGCCCGCCAATACGAGCTGGCGCTCAAGGAAGAACGGCGCATCAAAACAAATCGGCGCATCCGAGCGGCGCGCCCTTTTGCGGCGCTTCCCGCCCGCGAGCGCGATGCCCGCCACATCCTCCACGCCACCGACCCGCTCGCCCGGAAAATATCCTCCCGGTCCGCCGCCTATTTCGGCCTGGGCCTCGCCCTCATCGCCTCCGCGCTCGAGCCCAAGGAATTCATCATCGCCGGCTCGGTCGGGGCGGCGTATATGGGCCCGCTCAAGAAGGAGATGATGCGCGCATTCGTGGCCAATGCATCCGCTCCGGCCGGGAAAATCCCCGTCTCTTCCTGCCCCATCCCGAATCCCGCCCTCTCCGGCGCCGCCCTGCTCTCCTATTACGGGATGTGATTCCGAGAGCCTGCGTTCAAGAAGCGAGCCTGAGTTCAAAACCCCCCGAGCGACATGCCGGTCCGCTTCTTTCGGGCCCCTTTTCACGGGATGTAATTTAAACTCCCCCTGCATTTTCTTCTCATGCAAAAACCGCCAAAGCAAGGGGTCGAGCGCACGGTGTACCGAACCATGTCCCGGACCCGGGAGGCCGTCTCCGAGGCCGTATCTCATACTCAGGTATGGTCCGGCTATCTCGTCCTCCTCTTGGGCGTCCTCATGATTCTGGCCGTCCTGCGCTCCGCCCTCTTCGGCGCCATCAGCCCGGAGAAGCACATCTGGGTGGACATCACCCTGTTCCTGCTCATCGCGCTCGTGGCCGAGCGGCTGGTGCAATCCTGGAAGCAGCCCTTCGTGATGGTGCTGCTCATCCTGGGCGTGCTCATCTCCAACCACACGCTCTCCGTGCTCTGGCCGTTCGCCACGGGCGCCTCGCAGCCCGCCCTCGCCTCCTTGGGCATCCGGCTGCCTTCCCAGATGCCCACGCTGGTCGGCGAAAGCGGGCTCATCACCACCTTCGCCAATCTGGGCGTCATCATCCTGCTATTTAGAATCGGCCTGCATTCGAAGCTCGAGCGGGTGTTCAACTTCAAGAACCTGCTCATCGCATTGGGCGGCGTCATCCTGCCCTTCGCCATCGGGTTCCTCTACGCCCAATACGGCGGCGGGAGCTTCGCCTACTCCCTCTTCGTGGGTGCCGCCCTCACCGCCACCTCGGTCGGCATCACGGCGGCGGTGCTCGAGGAGATGAAACTCATCTCCGCGCCTTTCGCGCAGGCGATCCTGGGCGCGGCGGTCATCGACGACATCCTCGCGCTCATGGTGCTGGGCCTCATCCAGAACGTCCCCGCCACCTTCTCCGTGCAGGCGTTGTCCCCCTTCGCGCTCCTCATCGCCATCGCCCTGATATTCGTCGTCTCCGGCATCGCGCTTGGAAAATGGTTCGTCTCCCGTTTCTTCAGCCACGAAGAGGACGAGCTCTCCAAGCGCACGCTCGCGGGCTTTCTGGCCATCCTCTTCTTCTATTCCTTTGCGGCCGAATCCCTCGGCCTCTCGGCCATCGTGGGCGCGTTCCTCGCGGGCATGGTCATCGGATTCTCGCCCATCGCGGACAAGCTCAACCGCGCGCTCTTCGCGCTCGACGTGCTCTTCACGCCGGTGTTCTTCATCAGCCTCGGGATGCTCGTGGACGTGTGGGCCATTCCCGCCATCCTCGCCCCCCTCATCGTCCTCACGCTCATCGCCGTGATCGGCAAAATGGCCGGCTGCGGCCTGCCGGCCCGCCTCACGGGCATGGGCTGGAAAGAGAGCGCGCTGGTGGGCTTCGGCATGGTCCCCCGCGGCGAGATCGCGCTCATCATCGCGTTGCTGGGATTGAGCGCCGTCGGCGCGGACGGGCAGCCCATCCTCACCGCCGCCCAGTACACGCTCATCGCCTCGATGGCCTTCCTCACCACCGCCATCGCGCCGTGGGGCCTGCGCGAGCTCATTGCGCGCTTCGATCTGCGATCCGGCTGAAGAAAAAAACAGCGCAGAACAAAAAAGCCAAAAAACAAACGACGAAAATGCCTTCGCGCCGCCCTCGGCATCGGCCTGCCCGGCAGGCCGCGAGTCGCCCGCCTGCCGGTTTTCCGGGCTTGGCTGGGGCGCTGCCCCGGCCCGTCCGCCGGCCTTCCCGCGCCATTATAAATGGGCGATGCATGAGCGTATGAGGTTTGTGTGATGTACGATATTTTCCTTGTCTTGGGCGTCATCCTCTTTTCCGGCTTCATCGCCAATCTCATCTTCGAGCGCACGCGCATCTCTTCCGTGCTGATCCTCATGGGACTGGGCTTTTTGCTCGGCCCCGTGCTGCACGTGGTGGATTCGGGCTCCGGCTCGGTGCTGGCGGGTCTGGCGCCTTTCATCGGGGCGCTGGCGCTCATCATCATGCTTTTTGATGGCGGCATCTCGCTGCCCATTTTCCAGTTCATCCGCACCATCCCCAAAGCGGTCGCCTTTACTGGCCTGACCTTCCTGATTACCATGGCCGGCGTGGCGCTCCTCGCCTGGGGGTGCTTGGGCTGGAGCCCGCTCGCCGGGCTGCTCCTGGGCGCGGTGCTGGGTGGCACCAGCTCGGCCATTGTCATCGCGCTGGTGGAAAAGGCCCCCGTCGCGGCGGAAACGCGCAACCTGCTCACGCTGGAATCCGCGCTCACCGACTCGCTGTGCATCATCAGCGCCATCGTGCTCATCCAGCTCATCGTGGCCAACGTGCCCATCTATCCCGTGGCCGTGGCCGGGCTGCTGGCGTCCGCCTTCTCGGTGGCCATCGTGGCCGGCATCCTGGCCGCCATCGCATGGCTCTTCGTCCTGCGCCATCTGGCGCAGAAGAGCGTGTCCTATATGCTCACGGTGGCCGCCATCATCCTGCTCTACGCGCTGGTGGACGCCACCGGGGGCAACGGGGGAATCGCCGTGTTCGTCTTTGGTTTGGTGCTGGGGAACGCGCGCCGGCTCTCCAATGTGCTGCACATGCGCGACATCTACAGCATGGACAAGAAAATCGCCAACGTGCAGGCCGAAGTCACGTTCTTCACCCGCACATTCTTCTTCGTCTATCTGGGCATGATCCTGAATCTGGGCGGCCTGACCTGGCTGCTGGCGGCCTTCTCGGCCGCTCTCATCGCCCTGTTTTATCTGGGCCGGCGTATCGGCCTGCGCCTCACGGTGCCGGACAGCCCGGACGGGGGGTTTATCTCGTGGATGATGCCCCGAGGGCTGGCGGCGGCGGTGCTGGCCGGGATGCCGGCGGCCAGCGGCGTCATCCTGCCCGGATTCACCGAACTGGTGTTCATGGGCATCATTTTGAGCAACGTCATGGCCACGGTCAGCCAGTTTACCGGCCCGGCGGGAAAGAAAACCCGGACAAAACAGGAGGCGGCCAAAGCCGCGACGGCCCGTCAGAGCCCCGAAAACAAATAGCGCGCCAAGACATGTCTGAAACTCGGCGTATTCCGGCGAGCACCCGGGCGCCTGATGACGCGCGCCGCCCACCCAAACATGTTTAATAGTTCACGCGCTTTTGCTACTCATGTCTCCGGCCAGTCCATCCGCTCCGCCCGCGCGTGCATCCGGCCACGCGGCCAAAACGGCGTCCCGCCCTCCAGTATCCGCCCCCCGCGCCCCCTCGTCTTGCGCCCCAGCGCCCCAAATCCCTGCCGATCCCTTTGATTTCAAGTCCGCCACCATCGCCCAATCCTGCTCGCGCCTCGGCGCCGACGCGGCCGGCCTCTCCTCGCGCGAGGCGCGCGAGCGCCTGGCGCAATACGGCCCCAACCGCATCGAGGAGAAGCGCGTGCCGCTCTGGCGCAAGCTCCTCTCTCATTTCGCGGCCCCCATCTCGCTCATCATCCTCGCCGCCAGCATCCTCTCATTCCTCATCGGGGACCTGGCGGATTCGGGCGTCATCCTCTTCCTCTTCCTGCTCAACGGCTCGATCGGGTTCTACATCGAGCGGCAGGCTGACGGCGCGCTGGCCTCTCTTTCCAAGAAGCTGGCCGTGCGCGCCCGGGTCATGCGCGACGGGCATTGGGAGGATGTCGATGCCGATGAGCTGGCGCCCGGCGACGTGGTGGATCTGGCCGGCGGACGCATCGTGCCGGCTGATGCCAAGCTCATCGAAGGCGAGCTCGAGGTGGACCCGTCTGCCCTCACCGGCGAGAGCCTGCCGGTGCCGCTCGCGGCGGGCGCGCTGGCCTATGCCTCCTCGCTCGTGCACAAGGGGCGCGCCAAGGCCCTCGTCGTCCTGACGGGAGCGCGCACCACGTTCGGCAAGACCGCCACCCTCGCGCAGATGTCCAAGCCCAAGAGCCACCTCGATCAGGCCATCGAGGGCGTGGGGCATTTCCTTCTCGTCCTCGCGCTCATCGGCGCGCTCATCGTCATCGCGGTGGGGGCCGTGCGCGGGTACTCGCTCGACCAGCTGGCTCTGCTGGCCCTCACCCTCCTCGTCGCCTCTGTGCCGGCCGCGATGCCGGCCGTGCTGGCCACCATCATGGCGCTGGGCGCCCTGCACCTGGCCAAGAAGCACGTGGTGGTCCGCCAGCTCTCGGTGCTCGAGGCGCTGGCCAGCGTGTCGGTGGTGTGCTCGGACAAGACCGGCACGCTCACCCTCAACCAGATCAAGGTGCAGGCGCTCTGGCCCTGCCAATGCACGGACGCCGAACTGCTTCGCACGGCCCTCATGTGCATCCGGCCTGACAGCGACGATCCCATCGACCGGGCCATCGAGCATCACGGACTCTTGCACGCGCGGGCGGACTGGACTTTGGACCGCCTTGTCCCGGCCGATTCCTCGCGCAAGCGCGCCACGGCCTTCCTCTCGCGCGGCCGCCAGCGCATGGTGGCGATCAAGGGCGCGCCGCAGGTGGTGCTCGCCCTCTGCCGGCTCTCTCCTGCCGCGCGGCGCGCGGCCCTGCGACAGGTGGAGCGTTTCGCCCTCGAGGGCTTCCGCACGCTGGCGGTGGCCGCCCGCCCGTTGGGCCGTCCCGAAGCGCGGGCCGGGGGCCCGTCCGGCCGCTCCATTTCCTCCTCCGGGGCGGATCCGCGCGAGCGGGGCGCGCGTTTCATAGGCCTCATCGCGATGGCCGACCCGGCGCGCCCGGACGCGCGCGCGACCATCCAGAAAGCCGCCCAGATGGGCATCGTCATCAAGATGGTGAGCGGGGACCACATGGCGGTGGTGCGCCATGTCGCGGAGAATATCGGCATCCGGGGCCGCTCTCTGTCCGCATCGGCCCTCGCCCGGCTCAAGCCCGCGCAGGCGCGCCTCGAGGTGCTCAGGACTCATATCTTCGCCGAAGTCCTGCCCGCCCAGAAATACGACATCGTCAAGATCCACCGCGCGGCCGGCGAGGTGGTCGCCGTCACCGGCGACGGCGTGAACGACGCCCCGGCGCTCAAGGAGGCGGACGCGGGCATCGCCGTCTCCTCCGCCAACGAGGTGGCCAAGTCGGCCGCGGACCTCGTGCTCACGCGCCCCGGCCTGGCCGTCATCGTGGACGGCATCGAGGAGGGGCGCGCCATATTCGAGCGCATGCGCCACTATGTGACCTACCGCCTCGCCGAGACCTTCCGCGTGCTATTCCTCGTGCCGGCCTCCATCATCGCCCTGGGCTTCTTCCCGCTCACGCCCATCCAGCTCGTCGTGCTCTCGGTGCTCAACGACATCCCCATCCTGGCGATGGCCACCGACCGCGTGGACCAGCCCGGCGCGCCCGAGAAATGGCGCCTCAAGAACCTGCTGGGCATCTCCTCGGCCCTGGGCCTGGTCGGACTGGTCAATTCCGGCCTCCTGCTCTACGTCTTCTATTTCGTCCTCAAGATTCCCGTGCCAATCATCCAGACGCTTTTCTTCCTCAAGCTCTCGATATCGGGCCACCTCATGGTCTTCCATGCCCGGAGCAAGGGGCCGGTGCTCAAGACCACCCCGCCCTCGCGCACGCTCCTTATCGCCGTCATCATCACGCAGCTGATCGCGACTGCCATGGCGCTTCTAGGTATCTTCGTCGTGCCCGTGGGCATTTTGGAAGTCCTCGGGATGTGGGCGTGGGTGACGATGTTCTTTTTCATCACCGAATGGGTCAAGCACTATGCCTATGCCCTGTCGGACCGGCTGGGATGGTAGGGGAAAAAGAGTGCGGGAGCGGCAGGGAAAAGGAGACGGCCGATGCGCTCGCTCCCGGTCGGCGGGAAGCGGACCGGTTCAGAGGCCACCCAGCTTCTTCACCATGCCTGCCATCTTCTGCATCCCGTCCAGCGGCAGTTGCAATAATCTGGCTGCCTCCCATTCCCGCCCATCGTCGTATTCCCGTCGTCCGGCGATTTCCCGCGCAAGTTCCTTTCAGCCCCCCGTCTCCCGTCCGTTTTTTTGCCGCGCGCGCTTTTTTGCGTTTTGAGCGTTCCTCCTGTTTTCCGCGCGTTCTTGCCGTTAGCATAATATATTTTCCCATTGTAGCACCTTTGGAATCAGAAGTCTTGCGCGCAAATGATAAGACGGACTGTTTTCCATTTTGTGCCGCTGGGCATTCCGGGCGGCATCTAAGGAGGGTTGCTCAAGTGGGTGTTTCAGGTCCAATCTCCGCGTTCATGGAGCGAAATTTCCGTCATTTCAACTCAGCGGAATTGCTGGACGCCGCCCGCGCCTACAAGTCCCACTGCGATTCGGGCGGCAAGATGCTGCTTTCCATGGCCGGCGCCATGTCTACGGCCGAGTTGGGCATCTCGCTGGCCGAGATGATCCGCCAAGACAAGATACACGCCATCTGCACGACTGGCGCCAATCTCGAGGAGGACATCTTCAACCTCGTGGCGCACAAGCATTACAAGATGGTGCGCAACTACCGCGACCTCACGCCCGCAGACGAAGAGGAATTGATGAAGGCCGGCCTCAACCGCGTCACCGACACGGCCATCCCCGAGGAGGAGGCGATGCGCAAGATCGAGCGCCACCTCCTGCCTCTCTGGCAGGCGCATGAGCGCAACCGCCAGCCCGCCCCGCCGCACGAATACCTCTATGAGCTCATCCGTTCGGGCGAGCTTGAGAAATACCACCAGATCGATCCCAAGGACAGCTGGCTTACGGCCGCCTGTGAGAAAGACCTCCCCATCTTCGTCCCCGGCTGGGCGGACTCGTCCTTGGGGAATTATTTCGTGGCCGCCCATGCCAACGGCCAGATCCACGACCTCTCCATCGTGTCCGAGGATTTCGAATACATGATGCGGCTCATCAACTGGTATCGCATCCAGTCCCAGCATTCCAAGATCGGCTTCTTCCAGATCGGCGGGGGCATCGCGGGCGATTTCCCCATCTGCGTGGTGCCGCTCATCAACCAGGACATCCAGAAATACGACGTGCCGCTCTGGGCCTACTTCTGCCAGATCAGCGATTCCACCACCTCGTACGGCTCGTATTCCGGAGCCGTGCCCAACGAGAAAATCACGTGGGGCAAGCTCGCTCCCGACACGCCGCGATTCATGATCGAATCGGACGCCACCATCGTGGCGCCCCTCCTCTTCAGCTACGTCATGGACAAATAGACCGGCCCCCGCCGCTTTTCGCGGTTTCGCGGCCATTTCGCGGCCGGGTACATTTCGCGGCCGGGTACGTTTCGCGGCCGGGCAGGCATTTCGCGGGCCGGCCTTCCCGCGTTTTTTCCCGGCGCCGCCACGCGCATGCTTAATACCCTTTTCGTTCCTGTGAATAGCAATGATATTCATCGAGCTGGCCGTGCTGTTCGTCTCCGTCGCGTTCCTCGCCAAATCATCCGAGCTGGTGGTGAACCACGCCTCCAAGCTCTCCAGCTTCTTCGGCATCAGTTCCATGGCCATCGGTTTCATCCTCGTGGCCATCTCCACCTCCCTGCCCGAGCTCTCAGTCTCCGTCCTCTCCTCCACGTCGGGGAACGGCGCCATCGCGGCTGGCAACGTGTTCGGCTCCAACATCGCCAACATCCTGCTCGTCCTCGGGCTGGGCGGCTTCCTTTACGGCTTCTCCATCCGCCGCTCCGAGCTAAAGGACGTTACGCTCGTGCTCGTGGCCACCACGGTCATCTCCGCCTATGTCATCTACGCCGCCTCGGTGAGCGGGCACGCCCTCTCTTTCACGGAGGGCATCCTGCTCCTGATCACCTTCGGGATCTATGCGTATTACATGCTGGGCCGTCGGCCGCTCCCCATCGAACAGGAGCCGGTCGGAAAAGCGGAGGCCATGCGCTCCTTCCTGTTTTTCTTCGCCGCCATCCTCATCGTGCTCGTGAGCGCGGGCTTCGTGGTGGAATCCGCCGTCAAGATCGCGCAGGAGATGGGCCTCGCGGAGAGCTTCATCGGGGCCACGCTCGTGGCCGTCGGCACCTCCCTGCCCGAATTGAGCATTGACGTGCAGGCCATCCGCAAGAAGCAGTACGGCCTGGCGCTGGGCGACGCCATCGGCAGCAACATGGTCAACCTCACGCTCGTGCTGGGCGCCGCCGCATCCATCAATCCCATCAGCGTCCAGCTGCCCATATTCATCATCGCCCTGCTCTTCGCCATCGTGGCCAACGTCGTGCTCTTCTACGTGGCCGCCGTGGACCGGAAGCTCACCCGGCGCGGCGGACTGGCCTTCCTCGCCCTCTACGGATTCTACCTGCTCCTCATCTTCCTGTCGCAGGCCAAGTCCGTCGCGGGCATCTGACTCAAGGACTCGGGTGCGCATCAGCTTCGCCGGCGCTCCGGCGAAGTCTCGCCAACTGCGGTTGGCGACGCTCGGCGTTTTAACGCCAAGTAATAGCGAATTCGGTTGATTATTGAACTTTCGAGCCGGGCCGCGAAAGAGTGCTCGCCGTCTGGGACCGGCGTGGCGCCCGAGCGCCGCCTGTCCT
>JAHFEC010000108.1 GCA_023248665.1 Microcaldota archaeon
CGGATTTCTCCAGGATGCCCAGGCCCGACTTGATGCGCTCGGCTTCCTCGCCCCAGACGCGGGCGATTTCGTCGGGCTTGATGCGATAGGCCGGGACGTATGCGCCGTAGCCGACGATTCCGGTAGAATTCACAAACATCACCATAAACTAATCGCTTAGTATCAGACTGCTCTGCCCAGTTAGGGTGTTTCCGTTATCAGTATCGAATATTGCATCAACTTTGAATATTTCAGTTGAAGAACTGCGCCACTCGCTTGGTAGAGGAGGTAAAGTAGTGATAGCGCACTGGCCCGATTCCTTGCCAGTTAATATATACTGACACGTATTAAAGTCAGACCGTTCAAGCCTCACAGTTTGATTACCAAGATAAATCTTATCCATGACTACCTGATAATCATTACTTATTCTTGCTTTTTGAGTGTAATACGAAAGCGTGAGCTGACCAGAGGTGGCCATTGTCTTTTCACTAGCGTCCTCGAAAGTAATAGTCATCCTAATCTCTCGACTAGTTCGCTCGGCTAGAGTGAGTTCGCCTAGCCTAACTGGATCTGGAAAGCTTGGACGGACAGGTGCAGACGAAACTGAATTTGGATTGGAAGGAGCAGTACTAGCACAACATCCTATGAGAAGAAAAGAGGATGCGATGCAAAGCAGTAGCAAAAATTTCATGTAGACACCAATCACAGTTTGTTGAGCGCTTCGCGGATCTTGGACACGTCCATCTTCGTGATGAGCACCGGGATCTGCTCCCGTTCGGCGATTTTGAGGGCCAGCGCGTCCACCTCGTCGATGCCGTGCAGCACCACGAGGCTCGGCTTCATGGGCGTGACGCGGATGACCACCATGGGCGAGCGGCCGGTGGACACCTGCGTGAAGATGAACGCGCGCTCGGACATGGTGCCGTACAGCTTGGGAAACTGGTTGAAGGGCATCTCGAGGATGATCTTGAGCGAATCCATCAGGGTGTAACCGTAGATCTTCTTGACCTTCATCAGCTCCTCGTTGGCCACCACTTTGGCGTTGAGCACCTTGGCAAAATCGATGGCCGACATCGAGGTGGCGAACTCGTGCGTCTCGAAGAACTGGTCGCTCTTCTCGATGCCGGAGACGAGCTTGGAGAGGATGACGTTTCCCCGGGCCTTGTCGATGTCAAAGAGCGAATCCACGAAGCGCCGGATGATGCCGGTGCCGGGGGATTTGCGGCGGTTGCCTTCGTAATCCGAGATGGTGGAGCAGGAGAGCTTGAGATGGTTGGCCAGATCAGTCTGCGTGATGGCGAATATCTCGCGCCATTTCTTCATGGTCGAGCCCGGATTCGGGGAAAGCGCTATTTCTCCCGCTATCTCGGTCTTTAATTTATCAGACATGAAAAGAGTATGCCAAAAAAGGTTTTTAAATAGAGCGTAAAGCTGTTCGACAATCGACGGAATATGAATTATTTGCTTTTGGCTGCCGAGGACAGGCTTTTTGCTTTGCTTGCTGCTGACGAGAACGGGTTTTTGGCGGCCAGATTCTTGATGAATGAGGATACTTTCTTGGCGCTTAATCTGGAAACCCATAAATCCGCCTGCGCGCGGATGTTTTCGGGATGATGGAGGCCGATGAGGACGGATTTCATGCCCGCCCGCTTGGCGGCCGCAAGGCCGGCCGCCGAATCCTCGATGACCAGGCAGGCCGCGGGAGCGACGCCCATGCGCCGGGCCATGAGCAGGAACACCTCGGGGTCGGGCTTGCGGTTCTTGACGTCTTCCAATCCGGCGAACGGGAGATGGGAGAGGCCCAAGGAGACGAGCTGGGCTTTGATGTTGGAGGTATGCCCGCCGGAAGCGACGCCGGCCTTGAGCGAATGCGCTTGCACCAGAGAGACCAGCTCGGGCGCGCCGCGCACGGCTTGCAGGTGCCCTTTGGAGATTTCCTGCTGGAAAAGCGCTTTGCGCTCCTCGACCAGTTTTTCCTCGTGGACGTCCAGATGGTGGCGCTCGACGAGGTCGTGCACGATGAAACGGGAGCCTGTGCCGGTGTAATGCGAATACCAATAGGATTTCGGGATGGACACGCCGAAGGGGGCGAACGTTTGGTTGAACGTCTTACGGTGCAGCTCCTCGGAATTGGCCAGCACGCCGTCCAAGTCGAAGAGGACGGCACAGATTTTCGCCTGCTGCGAAGAAATCGGATTGGAAACCCCCTGCGGCGAAGATTCTCGGCCCGCCGGCCTGTTTTCGATCTGCGAGATGGCAAGCGCGGCCTGGACAAGCTGCGAACGGGTTTTTAGGCTTGGCCTGAGCGGCATGCCGGTTTTACTTGGAACTTTCATCGGCGAATGGCTTGGGATGCCGGATGCCCCCTCTTTTTGCACGCCCATCATGAGCATGCCTTGCGCGCCCGATACTGGAACCACTGCGGCGATGGGAAGAACGACGGGGCGCCCAGGCGCGCCGGAAAGAACGGCTGAAGAGGCGGGCCGGCCGGATTGGGGTGAAACGAATGAGAAATACTGAGAGGAATGCGGTGTTTTGAGAGGGACGGAAAGCAGGATGGCTTCGATCATCGGCGAGAAGGAACCCGGATGGGCGCGGTCGGAATTTGCATCAAGCATCTTGTGCGGGACATCATTCGTCTTCATCTTCATGCCAAAAGGCCTGGCCGGGGCGAAATCATCGGATGGATCGGACTTGGCCGGGGAGCAGACAGACGATGGAAGGAAGGCGCCCCGATAGGTCGTTTCCATGTGGCGCTTGTTCGATTCGAGCGCCGCCTGCGCGGACAATTCGATGGCTTTGGCCAGCACGGAAGGCAAGATAGAGTATAGCAGGGCAGGCACATCTAGATTCGGATTGTTGGCGAGCGCATATCGGGTCGGTTGCCGGAAAGTCGATACGAAATCCGAGTCCCGGACGCTTGATAGCGGCCAGTTGTCGCTTTGAAGTTTGAAGCCCGTTACGCGTGTTGAGAACGATAGCTCGCTGAGCCGGAATTTCTCGCCGGCTTCTGGCAGATAATAGTTCGTGTTTTCGATGAGGTCGATATTTGTCCGGTTATAGGACGTTGGAAAGATCACGATGGTGACGGGGCGGTCGATGACAAGCTCGTCCATGTTCGTCATCAGGGTTTTGCCATTCTTTTTTGTTGACATGACCAGAAGCTCTTTGGTAAGCTCATCCTCAATGACGAACTCGAATCCCACGCCGCTCGAACCCCGCTTTATTTTTGGCGTTGTGCCATCCTCGAGCTTCATGCGCTTGTACTTGCTTGGCCTAAAGAATGCGAGAGCGCGGTTGAACCATGTAGCCTTCCCTTCGCCGCCGAGGACGTCCACATTAGATAGCCAACCACCCATAGAAGTATTGGTAATGCGCAGGAATGCAAGTCTCTCGAACGCCTCCCGTTCGGTAATCGGCGTGTCTGAGATAACCTTGACGTTCTGGACGAGCTTTCCCTTAGAATCCGCGACCTTGACCGTGATTTTGAGCTTAGGCATCCTTACAACTCCCGCCCGATGATATGGGAAGAAAGGATTTTAATAAGACCGAATCGGGCGGAAAATCGCGTGCAAAAAGGCCCGAATCGGCGAGGTCATCCCGACGACATCCCCCTTCCCGAATGAAACCGAAGGGCATTTTAACCGGCCTTTGGGCCAAGGTTATCATGGCATGGACATTTTGGGGTGGAAAAGGACGGGTATTCGGGCTGGGCGCGCTGGCGCTTCTCCTGCTCTCGAGCCTGCTGGCCGGCGCGGACGCCTCGGCCTGTTTTGGCGGGAGTTGTGTGTGCCAGGGCACCATCAATGGATATGGGGCGTGTTTTATCACGACCGAGCCGATGTACACCCCCGTGCCGGCCGACATGATGATAACGAACACGAATGGGGCGACCGGTACCGGCGCTTCCGCCGGCTCGGGCGTTGACGGAGCGAGAACGGACGGGAATGCCGCACCGGAGGTACGCCTTTATTCGGGCGGGACTTTCACCCTCC
>JAHFEC010000028.1:0-1952 GCA_023248665.1 Microcaldota archaeon
TCAACGACTACTGGGACATCGAAGCGGACCGGCTCAACAAAAGAAAAGAGCGGCCTCTCGTGTCGGGCGCGTTGCACCCGCGCGTCGCCCTGGCCACCGCAATACTGGGGCTTGCGCTCGGCGCGCTTGCGGGTTTTTTCATCAATTTCGAAGCCGGCATCATCGCCCTCCTCTTCTCCATCCTTTCCATCGCCTATGATCTGCGCCTCAAGGATTGGCCTTTGGCCGGCAACCTTTTTGTCGCATTCTCCATGGCCATCGCATTCCTCTTCGGATTTGTCGCCGCCGGCACGGACATCATGCACATCGGCATGGCGGTGTGGGTGTTGTGCGCGGGCGCCGCCTCCGCCGGTTTCGGCCGGGAGCTTGTGAAAACCGTGCAGGACATGAAGGGCGACCGGGAGGCGCGCGGCTCGAAAAGCCTGCCGCACGTCATCGGCGCAAGGAATTCCATGCTTCTGGCCGCACTCTCGTTCGCCCTCTACTGCGCGGCCATCCCCGTCATTTTCTTGTCCTCGTCTTTCCTCTCATGGAATATCGTTTCATCCGGCCTCTTGGCGCTTTCTTTCGTGGCGTTCGCTTTCATGTCCTGCCAGCTGGCGCATTCCGGAAGCGGGCCGGATACGCTGGAGCGCGTGCGAAAAGCAAGCCTATATGCCTTGGCGTCGGCCATGCTGGCGCTGCTGCTGGCCGCCATATGATCCACAAGAACGAGGTGCGTATATGCAAGTGACCACGAAAACCGACCTGCCCCTCAAGCTTTTCTCACGGGGGAAAGTGCGCGACACCTACGAGCTTGGCGAAGATCTGCTGATGATTGCCACCGACCGCCTCTCGGCATTCGACGTGGTGTTCGGGCAGGGCATCCCCTACAAAGGGACGGTGCTCACCGAACTGTCGCTCTTCTGGTTCGAACACTTGAAGGGCGTGGTCAAGAACCACCTGCTGCCCCTCGACCTGCCCGAGAACCTCCGCGGCCTTCCGGTTTCCCTCGAGCGGCGCGCCATGCGAGTGGTGCGGGCCCAGCCGCTGCCCGTCGAGTGCGTGGTGCGCGGCTACGTCGCCGGCTCGGGTTGGAAAGACTACCAGAAGACCGGCATGATCTGCGGGCACCGCTTGCCGGCCGGCCTGAAGCAGGCCGCGCAGCTGCCCCAGCCCATCTTCACGCCCTCCACCAAGGCCACGAGCGGGCACGACGAGAACATCGACCGCTCGCAAGGACAAAAGCGGGTCGGCAAGGACGTGTTCGACCAGATCGAGGAGAACGCCCTCCGCCTCTACGAGGCCGGCGCCCGCCACGCCCAAAGCAAGGGCATCATCCTGGCCGACACCAAATTCGAGTTCGGCCTCCGCGACGGGGAGATCATCCTCATCGACGAGGCGCTCACGCCCGACTCCTCGCGCTACTGGCCCGTGGACTCGTACCGCACCGGCATCAGCCCGCCATCGTTCGACAAGCAGTTCGTGCGCGACTACGTGGAGCGGCAGGGATGGGACAAGAAGCCGCCGGCCCCCGTGCTGCCCGAGGACGTCATCTTAAAGACCTGCGAGAAATACATCGAGGCGTACGAGAAGATCAGCGGCCAGAAATTCGCAAGGTAAAGTGCCTGCTCGAGCATCCGCGCGAAAATTCGCAAGGTATGAAATCACGGGCGGGCCCATCGAGCGCGCGCCTTCAGGCCAAAATCCCGGGGTAGATTTCACGACGAGGATTTCATCATTCTTTGTTCTGTTCGCCTTCCTCGCGCTCCTCCTCCCCTGCGCCCGCTCCGCCATCCTGGCCAACCAGCCCTCGGTGGGCGAGACGCTTTACATCCTCGACGAGGGGGCGGGCAACGCGACCGCCCTCATCCGCCTGCCGGGCGGGCAGGAGCGCGAGATCGTCCTCGAGAACGGGCAGGCCTCGCTCAACGCGTCCGTGGGCGGCCGCTGGCTCATACGGGTGGGCAACG
>JAHFEC010000028.1:1962-10844 GCA_023248665.1 Microcaldota archaeon
GGCCGTGCTGGTGAAATTCCCGCAAGGGGGAAGCTCCGCCGCGCCGGTCCCGCCGGATCCGAACGGCCCGTTCCCCCCGTTCACCTGGATCATCCTCATGCTCCTGTTCCTCGTCCTTCTGGCCCTGTCCGCCTTCGCGGTCTATGCCACCCTCGTGGCCCCCAAGGCGTGCGGCGCCACGCTCTCCAAGGAGCGGCACGGCTGCGAAGTGTGCGTCGCCTTGCGCGCCGGCGAGCAGCCCCTCTCGCACGTCTCCATCGCGGATCCGGCCGGGCCCGAGTGGGCCGATCCGCCCCTGCGCCTGTCCGCCCGCCGCCTGGAAGCCGGGGAAACCCTCACGATGCGCTATGTTTACGGCGGCCCCATGGGCGAGGCGCGCGCCGCATTCAAGCAAGGCGGCTCGGACTGCGCGCTCTCCTGCGCGCAAGGGCGCGTGCAAACCGAGCCGGGCGAGGCCCTGCCTTCCCTCATGGGCACGCGCGAGGAAGAGAAGAAAAAAGCCTCGCGCTCGCTCAAGAAGTCGTCCTAGGCGCCGTCGGATACGGGCGCAAGCCCGGCGATGCGCGCGCACCGGCCCGGGCGGATGCGTCGTTCCATGCCGTGGGTGCGTTTGCTCGAAAACTCATCCGTTTTCTTCTTCGGGTTTGAGCGCAAGCCTGAACAGGGCGATGTCCGCGATGATGAAAAAGAGCGCCGCCGCCGTTATCGGGATTTCGGGCATGGGCCAGTGGAGGGCGAGCAGGACCTCGGCGGCGAGGATTGAGCCGATGAAGATCGTGCTCCTCGCGGCCGCGCTCTGGCGGATCGCGAGGCTGGCGGCCGCGGAGGCGACGATCAGGCCGCCCACGAGCGCGGCGTCGCCCACCGTGCCGTGCAGGTTCCAGAAGACGAGCACCAGCGCGCAGACCATCGCGATCTCGGCGCGCGCGATGGAAAGGAAAAGCGCAATCTGCCGCTTCGCCGCGAATGCGGGCGCCCTTTTCTTAGGACTATTATCCAGAAACGTGAATCGGGTGGCCATATCCTATTTCCTCTCAGATTGCCGCAGCCCTCCGGCCTTGCATTTTTCGTCTTTATCCGTTTTTCATGTCTTTTCCGTCCGGCGTCCTTCCTCTTCTCTCATCCGGGAGAGGGCGCGGGCGATGCCGACCACTTCATCCGGGCATAACGTAAATACCTTGCGGTCGGCCCATGGCAGGCGTTTTGCGTTCCGGCGCGCCTGCTCTTTCTCCCAGCCCCAGAGGCGGCGCGAGTGCACGATGGCGTTCAGGACGCTGGCGAGGCGGTGCGAGAAGAGGGCCCCGCTCACCTCGTCCAGATTCGGCGGCAGGCCCTCCCGCCCCGCCTTCGGGACGAACCGAACGACGGCCGAATCTACTTTCGGCACGGGGTGGAAGAGGTGGCGGGGAACCGGCGCGAGCGTTTCCATCTCAAAATGCAGCTGGGCGAACACGCTCATGCGCCCGTAATCCGAGCCGCCGGGCGGCGCGCACAGGCGAGCGGCCACCTCTTTCTGGATGCACAGCACGGCGCGCTCCCAATCCCGCATCCGCCCCAGGCGCAGCAGGATATCCGACGTGAGATGGTATGGGATGTTGCCGATGACGGCCTGCGCGCCCCATTCGAGCGGCAGGTCCATGATGTCGCGGGCGCGCACGAGCACTTCCTTCTTTTTCGAGAATTCGGATTGCAGGCGCGCCGCCCACCGGCCGTCCGGTTCGACCAGCGTCAGATGCGCCGGCTTGGTGAGCAGCACCTCCCGGCTCAGGCGGCCGTCACCGGCCCCGATCTCCAGCACCCGCAGGCCCCGCGCCCCAAGCGCCTCGGCCTCCGCTTTGAGGACCTCGCGGTCGGTGATGAAATGCTGCCCCAGATTCCTCTTCAGGCGGTGGGGCTTCCAGCCCGTCTGCGAATGAGGCGGGCCGTATTTTGCGCGATGCCCCCGGTCCCGGTTTTCTTGGGCGCCCGGCCGCCCTCGCGGGGCCCGGCCTCGGTTGTAGGAATGCCGCCCTCGCTCCGGCCGCTCTTTTCCAGGACGCCTGCTAGTACCGGTCGTGGGAATCATCCGGCCGGGGCGGGCGCACGAACAAATAGTGCTGCGGCTTGCCTGAGAGTTCCTCGAGGATGCGGCCGGCCGCGAGCTGCACCGGGTCGGGCAGGAGCGGCACCCGCGCGCGCAAATCCTCGAAATTCTCGAACAGCTTCGAATCGCGCGCCGCCAGAATCTGCGCGAGGTGCTTCTTGCCGATGCCGTGCAGAAGCTCGAGCTGGTGCAGGCGCACCGACAGGGGCCCCGCCTTGTTGAAGAAATTGATGAATTCGGCCTCCTTGGCCTTGACAATCCGGCTCAGGGTCGCGTTCAGTTCGCTGCGGCTGGTGGCCGAGAGGTCGTCATAGGCGATGCGCTTGCGGATGCGGTCCACCTCGGCGCGCTCGCCCTTGCCGATGTAGATGCGCCGGCCGAGGTCGAGGCGGATCGCGGGCTTGATCGTCACTTCAAAAAGGGTGAAATAGTGCTCGCCCACCAACTGGGCGCTCGGCTCCGGCATCCGCTCGTCCGAGCGTCCGCGCGGCAAAAAATCGATGACCCAGCCGTACTCTTCAAGTTCCATGCGCATCCCCTAAACAGCCTTTTTTATCCTTGGAGAGATATTAAGCTAATCCTTGCCCTCTTTCTTCTTGCGCTTGGGTTTTTCTTCCTTGCCCTCTTTTCCGTCGTCGGCTTTGGCCTTCTTCTCCTCCTTGGCGCCCTTCCCCTTTTCGTCCTTGCCTTCCTTGGCGGGTTTTTCTTTCACCTCTGCGACGGCTTCGGCCGGCGCGCTTGGCGGCTCGGCGGCCGGGGCGGTTGCGCTTCCTTCCGCCGCGCCCTCGCCTTCCGGCTTGGGCTCCTCGATGGCGATCATGCGGGTGCGCGCCTCGCTCACGAGCGCGAGCGTCTTCTCAAGGTCTTTCTCGCTCAGGGTGATTTTCTCTCTCGCCAGGATGGCCTGCAGGGTGGGCGCGTGCTCAGGCAGGATGTCGATGATCTTGGCCACGCTCTCGGGCTGGAGAGCCTCGATTTTGGAGAGGCCGGCCCCGAGCGCCTTGGCGTCCTCGGGCGTGAGCTTGCAGAATTTCTTGGAATAGTCCAGCGAGAGCTGCTGTTCATAGCCGAAGTCCGGCTCGGCCGCTCGGGTTGACAGCATGGCTTTGACCTCGGCCAAGCTGACCGGCCGCGGGTTTTCGGTTTTCTTGCCAAGCATAAAATCACATCCTTTATTTCAAAACAGCCGGATGCGCAAGGCCGTTTGCTAAGCGCCTCCTTATAAGGCGCCCAAAAGGATTGAACCCTGCTTCCCTGTTTTTTACTAGAGCTGCTCTCACTTGGCGCGCAGGTGCACGCCCGGAACGACCAGCATCTTTATCGCGTGTCCGTCGCGGATCTCGATTTCGTAGGAGCGTCCCCGCGCGGCGAGGATGGTGCCCACCCGGCCCCGGTAGCGCGGATGGGGCATGCCTTCGTATCTCGACTGGTGGTCGAGGATGACGAGGTCGCCCGTCTTGTAAGCATGCATGAGCGTGCTGGGCGTCAGGCGCCGTTTGGCCGCACCTAAGAGGCGCGTGCGTTTGGACATCTTCCCTAATGAACGTTTCATAATATCCACCAAAAATGGGTCTAGTTCCCTATGAAATTCAATGCCAAGCGGCGTTATCGGTTTCTTTGCGGTATAGGATCGGCCCGCGAGCGCCAGTTTTCCTTTGGCAAAATCTTGGGGGAACGGACATTTAAAAAGCTTACCTTCGCATCTTCTGATGGTTAATAAACGCTTTTCAGCCGGACGCGGTTGATGTTGGTGGTCGTGTGTCAAAGAACCTGATTGGGAAGCCGACGTTCCGCATCGAGAACATCGTCGCATCCGCCAACCTCGAGCTGGACTTGGACCTCTATTCCATCGCTTATAAGGTGCATGACGTCGAATACGAGCCCGAGCAGTTCCCCGGCGCCATCTTCAAGATGAAAGAGCCCAAATCCTCGCTCCTGCTTTTCAAGAACGGCAAGATCATCTGCACGGGATGCAAATCCGAAAAAGAGGTGCAGGCCGCCATCGAGAAGACCCAGAAGATGCTGCTGACCTATGCCAAGAACCCGCGAAAAAGCGGCAAGCCGACGTTCCGCATCGAGAATATCGTCGCGTCCGCCAATTTCAAGGTGGAACTGGACCTCTACGCCATCGCCTCCAAGGTGGACGACGTCGAATACGAGCCCGAGCAGTTCCCCGGCGCCATCTTCAAGATCAAGACCCCCAAATCCTCGCTCCTGCTTTTCAAGAACGGCAAGATTATCTGCACGGGATGCAAATCCGAAAAAGAGGTGCAGGCGGCCCTCAACCTGACGGCCAAGATCATGCAGGACTACGCCTCGCCGCTAAAAGAGAGCAAATAGCGTTTTGCCGCCACGGCCTTGTCGTTTGGGGTAAGTGTTTGGGTTCGGGTGCCCGAAATCTTTCTGCTCAGGCCCGCCCCACGCTTGAAGAAGCCGTCGCCAGAGTGGATGTCCAACCCTGTCTTCTCATGGTTTTATAAGTTTTGAAACCGCATAGGGGGCCATGCCCCTCGTCCCGCTCGTGTGGACCCCTGTTGCTCGTCCGATGCCCAAGCTTTCAAAGGCACTGGCCGAGTCCGGCCCCAAACTCGCCAAACTTTCGCAAGATCACCCGTTCATCCGCGCCTTTTTTTGCGACGAGAGCCTGGCCGGCGGGCAAGTCATGCTCGATCACGTCCTTCCTCTCCTTTACAAGCCGAAGAAAAACAAAACCCTGCTGGCGTGGGGGCCGCTCATCGGCGCGTTCTCATCCGGCGTGCTGGGGTGCGGGCCTTTCCAGGAGGCCCTGCTGGTCGAAAAAACCGACCATGCGCACCCGGAGGTTTTCAAGGATCTGCGCCATTTTCTTTCCACCAATCCCTCCAAGCGCGCCGCCAGCATCATTTATCAGGCGCTTGAGCTGCTGGCCAAGAGTCTGGGCGAAAAAGAACTGCTGCCCCCGCCCCGCCGCTCTTTTCGGGCCGAGCGTGGAAACGCGCTGGACTTCCTTTGCGAGCAATATGTCGGCGCTCTGGACTCGAAGCGCGCGAAACGGGCGATCGGCCGAAAAGAGGCCGAAGACCTCCAGTCTTTCTTCTTTGGCTATTCGGATTGCCTGTATGCCTGTCGGTTCATCCACTCTGCCTCCTACATCGCTTATCGGGAAAGCGATGGCCAAAAGGGCGGGCATTCGCTCAACCTCTACATGAAGTTCACGCCCCCCAAGGCCGATCTGGTGCTGCTCAACCTTCCTTCCTATGACCACTATCTGCCGCTGACCTCGATGGTGAAAAACGCGCTTGCATTCGTCAAAAAAGGCGGCGCGCTCATGGTGCGCATGTGCGACGGCGGCCTGAAGGCCGGCCAGAGTGGCATCTCCCTTCCTTTCCAGATCGGCTCCCATTGCGGCCAGCCTGCCGATTCCCTTGTGGGTGGACTGGAGGAAGAACTGCCCGGCGCGCCCATGCAATTTCTCTCCGTGCCGGTGCATTACTGGGCATGGGACAACCATTCGCTCTGCACATTGTTGGATCACCTCTCCGGCCCGCAGGCGCAGGCCATCGCCTTTTATCTGGGGCAGCACCCCTACATCCTTGGTAACGGGCCGGAAGTATTCGCGCGCGATGACCATTACATCATCGTTTCGCGCCCTCAAAAGGCCGTTTCGCGCCGTTTCGCCCGCCTCGACAAAATCGCCGGGAGCGCGGCCCGGTTCGCCCGTCCGCGCCCGCCATCGGCCCGTTCCGCGCGCCCGCGCGAACGGCGGGCGGCTTGGCGCAGCCCGGCGGCCAGACTCCTGCTCTCTTGGTCGCATTCCGCGCGCCCGAGCGCGCGCAGGCCTGGCCCTCCGGGCCGGCCCCACTCGTTTTTCTCCCCGCCGTAGCTCACATTTATATTCCTGCGTTTCCCTATTAACTCCTGCTGGTTCTAATTCCAATCAGCGATGAACCGATGAAAACGCCGGCCTTGCGCCGGTGAGGTGAGCCAATGTCCAAGAGTTACGTCAAGTACGAGACTCCCAAAGACGTCATTGTCAAGGCGCATGAGGCCGTGACCGTGGCCAACGACTCCGGGCGCCTGCGAAAGGGCGCCAACGAGAGCACCAAGGGCATCGAATCCGGAAGCGCCCAGCTCGTGCTCATCGCCGAGGACGTCGAGCCCGAGGAAGTGGTCATGCACCTGCCCGTGCTCTGCCAGGAGAAGGGCGTGCCGTTCGTATTCATCCCGACCAAGAAGGAGCTGGGCGGCGCGGCCGGCCTGCCCGTGCCGTGCGCGGCCATCACCATCGAGAAGAGCGGCAATGCCGCCGAGATGGTCAAGACCATCGCCGACAAGGTGCGCGCCTCCTGCCAACTGAAGGCCTCATCGACCCCGGAGCTGCACGCCAAGCGCGAGCCGGCCAAGGAGACCTCCGAATCCAAGGAGAAGAAGCCGGCCAAGGCCAAGAAGCAGTAAGGTGGATCAATGGCTGTCATAGACGCAATCCCGGTCGAGATTGTCGACGTTCGTGCCAAGACGGGCATCCACGGCGAGGTCTATCAGGTGATGTGCAAGATCCACGCTGGCAAGGACAAGGGCCGCGTGATCCGGCGAAACGTCAAGGGGCCGGTGCGAAAAGGGGACATCATCCTCCTCTTGGAGACCGAGCGCGAGGCCAAGGAGATCAAGGCCCGCTAAGGGTTTCGAGGGATTGACATGATCTGTATATTCTGCAACAACCCCGTCACCCCGGGCACCGGCTTCATGCTCGTGCGCACCACGGGCGAGACGCTCGCCTTCTGCTCCTCCAAATGCCGGCGCAACATGCTCGGCCGGGCGATGAAGAAGCCCATCCGCGAGGGCCGCCACATGGGCTGGACCTCAAAGACCGTCGCGCTCGTCGGCGAGAAGAAGGCGGAGAAGAAGGAATCCGCCTTCGCCAAGGACATCGCGGCCAAGCTGGCCGAGAAAGCGGCCAGGAAGCCCGAGGCCAAGAAGTAGCGCATCCCTTTGTTTTTTAATTTCATTTTATTTTTTCATTTTTATTTTTATTCTTTGATTTATTCCAAGCCGTCGTCATCATTCGTCTCAATCGTTTTGGGTGATTTGAAATGGCCGTCGAACGAACCCTGATCCTTCTCAAGCCCGATGCCCTCCAGCGGGGCCTCTGCGGCGAAGTCCTCTCGCGCCTGGAGAAGCGCGGCCTGCAAATCGCGGGCCTCAAGATGATCCAATTGGACAAGGCCAAGTGCGACGAGCACTATGCCCACCTCGTGTCCAAGCCCTTCTACCCCAAGCTGGCCGCCTTCATGACTTCGGCGCCCGTCGTCGCGCTGGTGGCGGAGGGCGTGGACGCCGTCAACGTGCTGCGAGCCATGTGCGGCCCCACCAACGCGCGCACCGCCCTCCCCGGGACCATCCGGGGCGACTACTCGCTCTCGACGCAATACAACATCATCCACGCCTCCGACTCTCTGGAGACGGCCCACAAGGAGGTGGCGCGTTTCTTCAAGAAGGAGGAATTGCACGCATGGAAGCGGGCGATGGACGCCTTCACGGCGGCCGACGACGAGAAGAAATAAGGGAAAAATAAAACCGCTAAAAAGAGCGCAACGATCTACGAAGCGAATCGCCGGCGCCCGCCCGGCGGCCTCGCGAAGGCCGCCTTATTTGTTTTCCATCGTCTTATCTGTTTTTCATCTCCGGATTCCAGTCTCTTTATTCCCCTATCCCACCTGCGCGAAAATCACGGTGTAGTTCTTGCCGTATATCTTCGAGCACTTGGGGCAGGTCGGGTAATAGAACAGGAAGTGCGTGATTTTGCGCTTGCCCCGGCTCTTGACGAATTCCGCCATCTCCTCCATCCATCGGGGCATGTTCGAATATTCGCCCTCGAAGACATTGGTGAGGAACTGCCCGGACAGCATCACTGCATCCGCGCCGGCGAAATTCTTGGAAATGGAGAAGTACACGTCCGCGCCCCACGAAGAGTTCTCGTCCACGAGCATCAGCCCGTCCTTGGTTTCGGCTCCGGCCGCCTTGATCTTCCCGTAATTCTTCATGGCCACGGCCCCGAAGTTGAGGGGCATGTGCATGAAGCTCGTCACCCGATCTTTCAGGAACAGCTTGTCCTCGAATGTGATTTCCCGGCCGTTCCAGCGGGCCGGGTTGAACCTCGGGCAGCACGGCTCCCCGGCTCCGGGAGCGACCGTCCTTTTCGGGGGCGCGCCGCCCGGCGAACCCATCTTCAGTTTGGCCATGCTCTCCATGCTCGCCAGCGCGTCCGCCTTCGGCTTGGCGGCGGCATCCGGCGTTTTTAGCGCGGTCGTAAGCGGATTTCCGAAAATCCCAAATGGTTTAGCCAAAGAGGGCGCCCGCATCCGCACGGGTGTGCCGGCCGTCGTTCTGAGGCGCGGATTTTTCGGCTTTCGGGCCGGCGCGAGCGGAGCGCGAAGCGCGCTCATCGTTTTTTTAGGCCGGGCCGTTTTTTTTGGGCGGACATTTCGCGCCCCGGCGGCCATGCCTTTCGCTTTCGCTCCCTTGGGCATTCTCGCGGTAGTCTTGGGTTTTGCCTTGGCCAGGGCCACGAAATCATCTCCGCTTGCTGATTCACGAATTAGGTATGTTCATGCTACGGGGCGCTGCTTTAAAAACCCTTTTTTCCATATATACTTCGTCAGCGGTCACAGGAGTGAGGCCACACCCGATCCCATCCCGAACTCGGCAGTTAAGCTCGCTCACGACCGGATCAGTACTGCGATCTCGCGGGAGGACCGGTTGCTGCTGGCACTTCATTTTTCGACAACCAGCGCAAGCGCTGAATCTGGTCTTCCGCGGCTCG
>JAHFEC010000029.1:0-8680 GCA_023248665.1 Microcaldota archaeon
TCATGATCGGGACCAGGGCGATGCCCATGATGGCGATGGCGATCATGAATTCAGCCGAGGACTGCGCTCTCATGGCCATAGGAAGCCGGCGGCATATTAAAAGGATTGCGCCGCCCGCCCGGCCATCTCGCTTTTCGCAAGGCTTCCGCCTCCCGCCGGAATCGGCCGGAAAGCCACCCTTTCGCCGGTTTAAAAGGCAGCCTCCCCGCCTATCTCGTTTGCTAAATTCCCGCAAAGGATTTGGCGGAAGTGAGGGAATGGAAGAGGAATCAACCGGCGATGCGGGGATGCCGGAACGCGAAAGCGAAACGCCCGAAACCACCACGGCGGCCGGCCGGCAACCCGACTTCCGCGTGGTGCAGCCCGAATTCGACCCGCGCGAGAACAAGACGCTTTTCAAGGACGTGGGCGCAATCTGGAAAAACGTTTCCCAGAAGACGGGCAAGGAATTCTTTACCCTCAAAATAGGCAAGCTTCGTTTGCTTGTTTTCCCGAATCAGAAGTTAGTGCAGTAAGCGGCAATAGATAAGGTAATATTATTGGATGGTGTTTGATATGGCGAAACGCGATGCAGAGATGGTGATGGAAATGGTGGAGAAGGAAGAGAAAACCGAAAAAGCCACCAAAAAGCCCAAAGTGCTCGAGGACCTGCCGGGCATCGGCGACGTGACGGCCGAGAAATTGAGGCGGTCCGGATATGTCGATTTCGAGAAGATCGCGGCCGCCAGCCCGCACGAGCTGGACGAGATTGCCGAAATCGGGGTGGAAACCGCCAAGAAAGCCATCTCCGCCGCGCGCGATGCGCTCGAGATGGGCTACGACACCGCCGACGTGATATTGGAGCGGCGCAAGCTGGTCTCGCGCGTCTCCACCGGCTCCAAGGAATTGGATGCGCTCATCGGCGGCGGCGTGGAAACCATGGCCATCACCGAGGCGTTCGGCAAGTTCTCCTCCGGCAAGAGCCAGGTGGGATTCCAAGTGGCCGTCAACGTGCAGAAGCCCGCGCACGAAGGCGGCCTCGGCGAGGATTCGCAGGTGCTTTTCATCGACACCGAATCCACGTTCAGGCCCGAGCGCATTGTGCAGCTCGCGGAAGCCAACGGGATGAATGCCGACAAGGTGCTCAAGCAGATCCACGTGGCCAAAGCCATCAACTCCGACCACCAGATGATCCTCGTGGACAAGGCCGACGAGATGATACGCACCCACCCCATCCGGCTCATCGTGGTGGATTCGATGACCAGCCACTTCCGCTCGGATTACGTCGGACGGGGTGCATTGAGCGAGCGGCAGCAGAAGCTCAACAAGCACGTACAC
The DNA here is from genome assembly GCA_023248665.1 of Microcaldota archaeon. Lineage (GTDB taxonomy): Archaea > Micrarchaeota > Micrarchaeia > Anstonellales > Anstonellaceae > CAIXYX01. The sequence goes on from JAHFEC010000029.1 coordinate 1,318, forward strand.
GCCCTGCAAAGGCTCGCGGACCAGTACAATCTGGCGATTTACATCACCAATCAGGTGATGGACAAGCCCGACATCATGTTCGGCGACCCGACGGTGCCCATCGGCGGGCACGTGCTGGCCCACGCCGCCACCTACCGCCTCTATTTCCGCAAAGGCAAGGAGGAGAAGCGCATCGCCCGACTGGTCGATTCGCCGTCGATGCCCGAAGGCGAGTGCGTGTTCAAGGTGACGCCAAAGGGAGTGACCGACTGAGAAGCGGACTGAAAAATCATTTTCGGCCCGGCGGCCTGCGTTTTTTCTTTTTCAATTCTTTGCTAAAAAAGAGGTTCCGGCCGTCGTTTTACGGCGGCCGGCAATCAATTTACTTTCTTTTCTTCGACTTCTTGACTTTTGCCTTTTTCTTTGCCATGCCCAACCTCCGTATCCGTCTGCGAGCGGTTCTTAATGCTTATCATACTCCGACAGGCTTTTATTATGATGTTTTTTGGAAAACTATTTTTTTCGTTTCTGTATCTTCCATAACTATCCCGTATGGGCCCGGAACCGGGTCCGCCAGTTCCGCTCGTTTTTTTAATTTCACCCTTCTTATAGTGGCGCGACCAGAAAGCGAATCATGTTTGCAAGGTGATCGGTATGGCGACTCTTGAATGCGAGAAATGCAAATGCGACATCAACAGCTACAAGGAACGCGTGCAGGTGCTGGATCCCATCGGGTTCACGCACACGTTCTGCAAGGCCTGCGGCGACGATTACCAGAAGAAGATCGATGCCTCCAACTCATCCATCGCCGAGACGGGCAAGCTGGGGCACCTCCAAGGCACGCAAGCGGGCGGCAGCCACGTGCGGTTCTGATCCGTTTTTTGGGCCGTCGCCCCTCTTTTCCCCAAATCAAACCCGTCTTCTTTTTATTCACCGTCCCGCATCTGTAGCCGAGGCGATGTTATGGATTACCGGGCCGCTCTGGCGGGCATCCTTTTTGTTTTCTCATCCCTGTTCATCATCGGATGCGTGGGGGGCGAAGGCCATCCTCCTCCCGATTGGGCGGAGGCACAGGGCACGTCTTTGGCTTGGATCCAGTCCCAGTCGCCTACTTATGCGTTCGACGGCATCTCCTCGTCGCTCAAGAGTTTTGGCTATACTTCCAGCCCCCCCTGTTGGAACGTGACCTACGCTTTCCAATCCGCCCATGCCGGCTACGGCAACCGCTCGGGGCTGATGCTCGCCGAGGTCATCACTTCGCACAACACCGCCATTCAAGTCTGCAACGGAACCGTCACCTCGGCCATCACCGACGGCGCGTTCGACGAGATGGGCGCCCGGCCTCTGGCGCCCGCGGCCAATGATTCGGATGCCACTCAAATCGCCAATCCCGCCTCGGTCCATTGCATCCGTCAGGGCGGCACGCTCGTCATCCGCTCCGACGCGTCCGGCGAGGTCGGCTACTGCACCCTTCCCGACGGCACCCTATGCGAGGAATGGGCGTTCCTGCGCGGCGAATGCCCGGCCGTCGCCTCGGGCGCGGGCAACAAGACCTACGTGCACACCACGCCCAACTGCGTCATCAACTTCATGTGCATCCAGGGTACCGTCCCCTTCTCGGACGAGAAAGGCTGCGGCTGCGAGCCGGTCCCCGAAATGAGTGCCGAGTTGTGCAACGCGTCCGGCGGCCACTGGGCCCAGGTCGTGATCGACATCCGCCAGGCCTGCATGGACCGCGGCGAGACGAACTGCCCATACGTCCCGGCCTATCTGGCCCAGGTCTGCAAATGCGGCGGGATCGCCGGGTTCCAATGCCCGGCCGGCTATGCCTGCACCGATTATCGGCCCAGCCCCACCACGCCGGATGCGATGGGCACGTGCGCGCTGGTAAAATAAGTCCCGGCCGGGTTACGGACGGCCGGATTTTTTACGCTTTTCTAATTCCCCCGTTTTCCCATCCCAACGGTCTTGGTTTTGACCATCTGCGTGCGCACGCCGTCCAGCGCCGAGCGCACCGAGTCCATGATCGTGTAATCCGTCGCCGTGGCCCGCAGCATCCGGTCCCCGCGCAGGTGCGCCGAAGCCATGTATTCGCTGCCCACCTTCTTGATGTGGATGGCCAGCGCGTGCGCGCCAGCGCCCTTGCCCAGCTTCTTGAGCAGACCCTCGCCCAGTTCCATGATGTCCGGCGAGACGTCCTTGTCCAGGTCGTGTAGGCCGGAGACGAACACGCGCGTCTCGCCGCTCTCGTGCATCACGGTCTCGAAGACGTCCTTGGCGGTGAGGATGCCCACCGGCCGCAGGCCGTCGGTCACGATGAGGGCCGATACTTTCTTATCCAGCATCCGGCGGACGGCATCCGACATGCTCGCGCCCTGGGCGATGTTCTCCACATTTTTTCTCATGAACGAGGAGACCGGCGCGTTGATCCCGTGCGGCCGCTCCGCCCGCTGCGGCATGCGGTCCTTGGGCTTGTCCATCGCCTTGAGCAGGTCGAACACGGAGATGATTCCGACGAGCTGGCCGTTCTCGACGACCGCGAGGCGGCGCACGTTGGACTTCTGCATCAGCGCGTGCACGAGGTTCACCGGGGCCGCGGCGTCCACCGTCAGAATGGGGCTGGTCATGTGCTCGCGCACCTTGTGCCCGTGCAGGTGCCCGTCTTCGAGCAGCATGGACAGCAGCTCGAACCTCCCGATGGTGCCCAGCAGCCGGTCGCCCTCCATCACCGGCAGCGTCTTGAACCGGCCGGCGAAGAAGGCGTCGCAGATCTCGCCGATCGAGCCGGCGGACGAGATGACCGGCGTCTTGACCGCCACCTTGCCGCACCGCTCCCGGGCCACGTCGCTTTTGCGGGAGTGGACCTGCCGCTCGTCGAGCAGGCCGAGGTACTTCTTGTCGTCCATCACCAGCACGCACTGGCCGGTGGACTGGATGAGCGAAAGCGCTTTGGAAACGGGCTCGAAATACTGGATGGTATTGGCTGGAGCAAGCTGCATCGGATCACCGGACAAAAAAAGCGGGCAAGGTTTAAAACCAAAAGCACCTGCAACCGTTTCAACACCGGCCGCCGGCGGGCCATGGCGCGCGTGCCCATCTTCCTACATCCGCTCGAGCCGCCCGATGCCGAGAATGTCCATCGCGCGCCCGAGCGCCTCCCGGAAGGCCGCCACCTCGAGGAGCCGCGCCGCGACCTCCTCTTTCTTTCCCGCCTTCATCACCGGGGTGGTGTTGTAGAACTGGTTGAATTTCCCGGACAAGTCGATGGCATAGTCCGCGATCGGGTGCACCTGGTATTTGGCGGCGCACGCGGAGAGGAGCGTCGGCCAGCGCAGGATGGCGCGCGCGAGCGCCAATTCCTGCCCGTTGAATTCGTAGGCGGACGGCTCTTCCGGCGCGGCCGGCGCGTGGGCGGCTTCGTCTCCTTTCTTAAGGATGTGCACGGCCCGCGCATAGGCGTACTGCACGTACGGCCCCGAATCGCCCGATAGCGAGAGGGCCTTGTCGTAGTCGAACGTGATCTTCTGGTTGGCGCTCGTGCGCAAGAACGAGAATCGGATGGCGGCCACCGCGACGGCGCGCGCGATCTTTTTTCGCTCCGCCTCGTCCGGCGTCCCGTGTCGGCCGGCGTTTTTAGCTCCTGCGCCGGCCCATTTTAAGGCTTCCGTGTCCGCGTCCGTCCCCTTTCGGGCTTCTGCGCCTGCGGCAGGCGATGCCTCTTCATTCGGAACCGCGGAGGGGGGTTCCACCCCCCTCCTCCCCGTCAGCTTCGGCTCTTCGGGCCGCCCGCAAGGCGCTACGGCGCCTTGGGGCCCATTCGCCCGAGGGCGAATCGGGAAGTCTCGCCAACTGTTGTTGGCGAACGCGGTTCTTGGGTCTGATACCCCGCTGCTTGCAGCGGATTTTTCAATTTGAATATAATCGAGCGGGATACCCCGCAGCTTGCTGTAGGTTTGTTCATTTTCCCCCCCTGCTTTCGGCCCGCCGGCTTCGCCGCCCTCCCGTCCGGCGGCGATTTTTCCGTCCGCCTCGCGCTCCACCTCGCGCAGAAGCTCGTCGGCCGTGAAGCCTGGCCCGCCGCCCGCGCCCATCCACGTGCCCGCCCGTCCGGAGAACCGCCCTTCGGGAAGCACGACGTGCTCGTAGGCGATGTGCACGTAACGGTCCGCCTGTTTTTGCAGCCCCATTTTGCGCAGGACCACCTGGATGACCTGTTGGGGGTAGGCCTGCTCCATGCCGATGACATTGACGACGGTGTCCGCATGGCCGTATTTCATCTTCTTTCCGTCTTTTGAGCCGGTGCTCGCGTAGGCGACGCTCCCGTCCGGCTGGCTCACGAACGGTGCATAGGAAAAGTCGGCCGACAGACGGCCGAATTTCCACAATTGGAACGCCACGTCCTTGCCGGTGTAGGTGGCCGTCCCGTCCGAGCGGATGAGCACCTTGTCCGGGCTCTCCATGCCTGCGAACTCCTTTTCGTCCCCCAGTTTGACCACGACGCAGCCCTGATTCTTGCCGTCCGTCTCTTTTCGCACCGCGCCCGAGGAGACGATCTTCTCCATGCCTTCCTTGAATACGGCGCGCACGATGTCGGATTCGAAGATGAGCGCGTCATGGAAAACCCCGAACGCGAACGCGGTCTGGTACTGCGCCTTCACGCAGTGCTCCACCACCGAGCGCGCCTCGCGGGCTTCGGGGCCGTCCCCCTCCTCCAGCTTCTTGAGCAAGGCGCGCACTTGGGCGGCCACCGCCTCCTCTTCGGCCCGCTTGGCCACCTCGACGTACTGCCATCCGAGGATATGGTCAAGCTTTCCGGCCAGATCCCCGCTCCCTTCCGGCGCCGTCGGATCGGGCAGGTGCGTGCGCCCCCACACCGACTGCGCCACCTGCAGGCCCAAGTCGTCGATGTAATCCTGCCGCTCGACCTCGTGCCCGGTCGCGGACAGCAGCCGGGCCAGGCTGTCGCCTAAGAGCGCGTTGCGCAGGTGCCCGACGTGCCAGGGCTTGTTGGGATTCACCGACGGGAATTCGATGAGCACCTTTCCGGGCTTTTTTTTCGCGCTTGTTTTCTGCCGGTCCGCCATTTCGGGCGCCTGCGAATTCTGCGCGAGCACATCCCACCAGAATCCCGAGTTGAAATGGAAATTGAGGTACGGGCCGGCCGCTTCCGCCCTCTTGACGAAAGCCGGCCATTCTCCCTCCTGCGCCCATTTTCCGGCCAACTTTGCAGGATTTTCTTTTCTTTCCTTGGCGAGCGCGAACGCGAGCGTGGAGCACCAGTCCACCCCGGCGCTCTTGGTGGCCGAAGATTGCGGCCTGCCGTCCTCTTTTTGGATTGTCCTTGCCGTCGGCGCGCCGAGGCTGGCGGCGGCCGCTTCCTCCTCCACGCCGGCGACGCGCGCGAGCGCCTGCGCCAGCCTGTCCCTGAAATCCGTATCCATATCCATGATCCCCGGCGCCGGTCATCGCCCGGCCGTTCCATGCAGTTTACGTAAATTTTTACGGTCCGGCCGTTCTATGACGCATCCGTCCCTTTTAGCTTTTCTTTGGCATGGCTGTTTGGAAGTAGCTGAATTTAATAATTCTTGACACGCGCACCCAGTCCTGCGTGATGACCTCGTTGCGGAATTTGTCGTACACCTGGTTCATCACCCCTCGCAGATCCGAGGTGTTCTCCACCAGAAGGTCGTAAGACAGGTCGTAGTCCCCGTAGGTGAACGTGCACCGGTCGATACTGGGCAGGCTCTGGAGGAACTTCATCAGCTCGTCGCGCCGCTCGGGCGGGATGTAATGGAGCTTGACGACCACCCGAAAGTACGCGAATCCCGGCGTGTCCGGGTTGAGGACGATCTGGTAGCCCCGGATGACGCCGGCCTCTTCGAGGCGCTTGATGCGCGCATACGCCTTCGGCCCGCGCATCCCGGCCGCCTTGGCGATTTTCCAGACGGGCCAATTGGCGTGAACGGCCATCGCCGCCAGGAGCCGCTGGTCGTCCTCGTCGATTTGCGCGGGCTTTGGGACCTTTTCCAGCGTCAGCACCTCGCGTTCGGGCTCCTCGCCGTGGTGGGGCAGCAGCTCGTTGCGGTGGTAGAGGTACGCTTTCAGCCGGATGGTGCGCTTCTCGTCGATGATGTACTTGGAGAGCTGGTCGCGCATGTCCCAGATGATCTCCTCGGCCTCCTCGAGCTCCTTGGCCAGGAACGCGATATGGGCATTGAACGTGCCCTCGCAAAGGAACATGTCCAGCACCCGCGGGTCCCGCGCGATTTTTCGCATCAGATGCTCAACCTCGTCCAGCCCCAGCTCGCGCAGCTTGTAGTGCACGCCGTGCGAGCGGTATCCGAGCCGGCGGTAGTCGATTACCGCCACGAAACTCTTGATCACGCCGTCCCGGATGAGCTGGTCGAGCCGGTAGTGCAGCCTCGACGGAGACACCCGCAGTTTTCGGGCCAGCGAGCGGATCGACATGCGGCAGTTGCAGTCCATCCAGTAAAGGATCCGGCGGTCAAGCGCGTCGAGGGGGTGGAGGGCGCCTTGCATATCTGTCTATATCCAATGCCAATATTTTTAATATTTTTGTATTTTTTGCCTATTTTTATTAAAAAAAAACAACTTATTGCCCGATTATTATTATATGCAAGCCCACCGTAATCCCGCCTGGGGTAATGGGGATGTTTTGGCTGGAGAAATGGCTGAAACAGAAGTCAAACGGCCCCATGAAGGTGATCGGGGAGATCGTCTTCGGAAGCTGGGGCGAGGATTGGGAGGAGCGCCGGATCGGCTCCGATCTGGAGAGGTGAAGCCATGCCCGAAAAATCACAAAGCCTGCATCGGGTGTGGGAACTGCCTTTTTCGGGCTGGGGCAGCGCCTATTCCTCGAAGGTTACCGACACGCTGTCCTACCTGCAGGAGCGGGCGCGCGAGCGCGCACAGAAGCTGCACTCGTTCGGGGCGTTCCTCTGAGCATTCCGTCCTATGCTTGGCAAGCCAAGAACCAGTCGGGGAAGAAAAGGCACCGCAAGTCGGAAAAGGGGTGAATCCAGTCCGGGCAACGGCCGCCGTCCGCGAGGCGCGCGGGACGGCCGTTGCCCATTTTTTCTATTTTTCAGGCCCGGGGTTTTTTCGCCTATCTATTTAAATCTCATCTTCGAATACAATTCGCGGGTTTTTCTCTGGTGCCCTTTTAGGGGGAATCAGGAAGACGAGCAAGCCGCCCCGTGGCGGCTTGCGCGCGCAAGCTGCGCAAGTCCTGATTGGGCTTGCACACGCAGGCCTTCCGAGGCCTGCGCGCCCGCAGGGCTTGCTCGATATCAAACTGACAGGGGACTGTGATCATTCACGTGTTCCTCCTGCGGTTTAGGGGGCTGTGTGCTAACCTGGTATG
>JAHFEC010000029.1:8690-10669 GCA_023248665.1 Microcaldota archaeon
CCGCGTTCGGGACGCGGAGGTCTGAGCTCAAATCTCAGCAGCGCCATCTCGCTCTTGCTCAATGGTGCTGCTGTTTCGCCTGCGGGCGTCATGCCGGCAATCGGGCCGGCAAGCCCCATCACCTTCGGGTGCCGGGAAATCCCGGCAAGCGTGGCTTGCCGATCTCAGCAGCCCCACTGCCTTTTTTATGAATACCTGAATTATCCTCGTGCCAAAAAAGGCAAGTTGCGAAAAAACATTCCCGCATCGTCTCTCTTGCCCGGCCGCCTGCTCCCGTCGTCTGATTTTTAAACATTCCCGCCGTCGTCCATCCCGGTGTCCTCCATGGGTGTGAAAGCGGGTGTCAAGCCCCTCAAATTCATCGTCAAGAGACGCAGCCCCGGCCCGCCCTCTTCCGCTCCGGCCGACCCGTACGACTGGAACGTGCTCTATGCCCAGCTCATGGACGTGTCCCGCGCCATCTTCCTCTCCTCCAAGCGCCTGGACCAGATTATGCGGCCGATGGACCGCCCCAGCCGTCTGGCCGTCTACTCCGTGCTCGAGGGCGTCGTCCTTCCCGGCACCGTTCCGCCCGAGCTTTCCGAGGCCGAGAACGTCGCCGGCTCCTACATCCTGCCGGCGCGCACGGAGCTTGAGGCGATTGCGCAGGAATATTCCGAGGCCAAGGCGCACGCCGAGAAACGCTCCGTCCCCCTGCCCGCCCCCGCCCGGCGCATCGGGGAGATCCTCGCCTGCCACCGGCGCATCAATGGCGTCATCCGGAACCTTTCCCGGTTGCAGGGCGCGATCCGCTCCGGCCGGCTCGACCCCCGCCAACCCGTCGTGCGCCGCGAATACGCCTCCCAGACCGATGTCTGGGAAGAATGCGACCGGCGCATGGCCCGCCTGCTGGGCATCGAGAAAACCCCGTCCGGGGACTTGCGCGCCAACGGCCGATATATCTCCTCGCTTTCGGAAGCGATCGAGGGCACTTTCAGTCCGGGCGCTCAAGCGTCTGCTTCCGCGCCAAGCGCCGTCGCATCCGCGCTCTCTTCGTCGCCGGAAGGTTATCGCCTCAAGGGCCGCTATGTCATCCCGATTTTCCCGCTGGCCCGCGCGAGCGTCCCGTCCGGCGCCGGAGAACCCGAATCCGGACCGCTTGGGGTGCCCTCCGCGCCGGCTTCCCGGCCGCCTTCTTCCGCCCCATCCTCGCACCCGAGGCGCCTCGTGCGCTCTTCATCCATCAAGATCCCGGTTCGTCGCCTGCCCTCCCTCCAGCCTCCGGCCTACTCATCGCCCCTGTCCGAGCGGGAGCCGGATGTTGCGTCTGGCTTCGCGCCGTCGCTTTCCGGCCGCGCGCCCATGCCCCCCTCGCCGTCCGGCGCCGTGCCGGAGTACGCGTCCGACCTTCTTGACCTGCTCGCGCAGCCCGCTTCCGACATCGCCGAAAAAGTGATGGTGGTTTCCGAGCTTGCGAAGCTCGCGCCCGAGCGCGCCCGCCTCCCGGCCGCGTTGCATTCGGGCATCTGCTCCATGCTTGAGCGGCTCTCCCGGCGCGATCCGAACGTCTCCTTGCGCATCATCGCCCGCGAGGCGGCTCTGGCGTGGTCGGGGCGAAAAGCCTAGCCTCCCCGCCTCCGCCCGCCGCTCATCGCTTTTTAAATTTCAGCATCTCTATAATTGCTGTCTTGCGGAGGGGTAGCAAAGCCTGGTCAAATGCGCAGGACTCAGAGAACTTTTTCTTTTCTTTCTTCGGAAAGAAAAGAAAACCTTCACTAAAAGAAAAGAAGCTCGCGGTCTTGGACTGATTGTGGTTTGAGACATCCTGTCACTTAGGTGTTCGTGGGTTCAAATCCCATCCCCTCCAAGGACTTTTTTCTTTCTCTTCGAGAAAGAAAAACCTCCACTAAAAAGAAAGACGAACTGCCGAAAGAAAGACGAACTGCCGAAAGAAAGACGAACTGCCGAAAGAAAGACGAACTGCCGAAAGAAAGACGAAC
>JAHFEC010000030.1 GCA_023248665.1 Microcaldota archaeon
AATGGAAAAAAGATGAAAAAGCCGTTTTCCGCGGATGGGCCTTTTCGTACCTCAAGGGCCGGATGCTCGTCCCGCGCCTTCCGTGGGATTATGAGAAAATCTCCAAAAGATTGGTCTCGAAGTCAAGCGCGGTTCTGGACATGGAAACGGGGGGCGGGGAGATTTTTTCCTCCCTTGCTCCTTTTCCCAAGCATGCCATTGCATACGAAGGTTATGGACCGAATATCCAGATCGCGAGAAAAAGGCTAAGGCCGTTTGGCGTAAAGGTCGTAAAAGTCGCGTCGTTTCCCCTGCCATTTCAAGATGGAGAGTTTGACCTTGTTTTGAACCGGCATGGCGCCATCGACGCCGCCGAGATTTATAGGATTTTGAAACCCGACGGGATTTTCCTGACCCAGCAAGTAACCGGGGCAGATTATTTACGGGATATCGTCAAGGAATTCGGGGCCAGACGAAAATTCAGCCATATCACGCTTGAAGAGTACAGGAGAGCGCTCGAAGGCGCCGGCTTCAAGATAATGAAAGCACGGGAATGGAAGGGCAAACACGCCTTCAAGGACGTGGGCGCGATTGCATATTATCTTAGAGCGATTCCATGGGCCGTGCCGGGCTTCAGCGTCAAAAAGAGACTTGCGGATTTGATGCGGTTGCAGCGAAGGCTCGATAAGAAGGGAAAACTGGAATTCGAAACTGCGAGATTCATGATACTGGCGAAAAAGCCGCCGGTGCTCCGCGCTAGAGGTGCGCCGTGCAGTTGAACAGATGCAGTTTGGCGCCCTCCCGCCCGACTTCGATGACGGTGACGCCCGTATTCTTCAGATCCTTTTTGTTGTCATCGGAGAATTCTTTCCCGACCAGATGGGTAAGCAATGCCCCGATGCTCCCCCCATGCCCGACCAGCAGGATATTCCCTTGCGGGTGCTTTCCCGCTATCTCGCTTAGGAAATGCCCGACGCGCTCCAGCATCTGCTTCTTGCTCTCCCCGCTTTTCGGATCCGGATACGTGCCGCTCATCTCTATGACGTCCCAGCCTATTTCGCGGTGGGTCTTCCCTTCGAATTCCCCCATATGGCGTTCCCTCAGCTCGGGAGTGAATGTCAGGCGCGCCTCCGGATGATGCCTCACGATCTCTTTGGCCGTGTCTACTGCCCGTGCCAAATCGCTTGAATAGATGAAGTCGATCCGCTCCTTCTTGAGCCGGAGCGCGACTTTGCGGGCTTGCTCGATGCCGTTCTTGGAAAGAACCCCAGGTAGATGGCCTTGTATGACATCCCGCAGGTTCTCTTCGGTTTCTCCGTGCCGGACGATGATTAAACGCATGAGTGGCATATCGTTTCGAGGGCTAATAAATGCCTGCCCAACTAAACGCGGTTATTCTCCAATCCAGCGTGCCGCTCAGGCATAATAGGCATCCGTCCGTCCGCTGCTCAAGCGGTTGAGGCATCCGACTGTTCGTTTTTTCCTTACTTGCCCATCACCGATTCGATCCAGCTTTTCATCGCCGCCTTCGTGCCCGCGCCCACGCGCTGGTCCGCGATTTTTCCGTCCTTGAAGAGAATGACGGTCGGGATGGACATGACCGAAAACTGCTCGGCCAGCTCGTTCTGCTCGTCCACGTTTACCTTGCCGAATTTGACCCCTTTCATCTCCTTGGAAAGCTCGTCGATGACCGGCCCGAGGATCTTGCACGGCCCGCACCACGGAGCCCAGAAGTCCACGAGCGCCCAGCCTTTGGCGATGTGGGATTTGAATGCGGTCGAGTCCAGTTCAGCAGTCATGGAAAACACCTCGGGAAAAAATGCAGATTGTTTGAGCAGGCTGAATTTGGGGATGAAGAATAAAAAGGCTTGCAAAAAAATGGGCGGCCACGACGTAAAAAATGGCGCTTACCGTTTCGATACGCGGCACGGGTTCCTTCGGACGACGTTCATCCCTCGAAATACTGCTTGAACTTCGCGCTGGTGCGCAGGGCGGACGTGCGCCCGGATGGCGTGGCGGCCACGAACCCCTTCTCCACAAGCTCGGACACGTCCTCGTATATGGTGCTGCCCAGCCGGCCGAAAAGCGTGCGCTTGGTGATGCCGTTGTTCTTGGAGATGTAGGCCAGCGTGCGCAGCGCATGGCGCGAGATTTCCGCTTCTCCCGCGAACTGGCGCACGGCCGGGGCGAAGGAGGCGCGCACGCGCATGGACCATTTGCTGTTCTCCTCCTGCACCACCTCGAGCGAGGAGTTGCGCGAGTCGTAGTCTTGGGCGAGTTTGCCCAGCATCTCGTTGACATGGCCGACCGCCGCAATGCCCACGAGGCGCGCGAGGTCCGAGGTGGCCAGCGACTGGCCGCTCATGAACAGAGCGGCTTCCAGCACGCGCGACGGATCGGAATCCTGGATATACGGCTTGAGCAAAATCTGTTTTTCGTCGGCAGAGAGAGAATCGGGCCCGGCGGGCGCGGACATATCCGCATCGGCCGGCCCTTTCGGCATCGTATCCTCGGGCGACGGCTCGGGCGCGTCCGGCGACGGCCGGACCGCATCCCCGTTTTCTTGCGGCGACGGCCCATTGGCATTTTCATCCGCTTGCGACAACGGCTCTTGGGCACCTTCCATTTTTTTCAGCGCGGGTGCGCTCGCGACGCCGCTCTTTTTTAGAGAGAAGAATTTGCGGGCTTTCGGCGCATGGATGCGGGGCGCGGGCTGCGATGCGATGGAATCCGGAGGTGGGTGGGGCGGGCCGGATGCGGAGGCGGCGGCCTTCTGCGGCGAATCTTTCGGCTCATCGGCGATGACGGTCATCTCCGGCACCAGAGCGGACGCGGGGTCTTGCGAAGACCCGGACTGTGCGGGTCCGGCGGACCAGAAGGGCGGCTTCGCCCCGACCGGAGGCTTGGCCTCCTCCGGCATTTCGGGCCCCTCGAGGGATTTCTTGTCCAGCAAAGAGGCGGGCGCAGAGACGCCGGATGAGGCGGCCGACGGGGCCGGAAGGGTATCGCTCCCTTTCTGCGTTGAAATGGCGGTTTCCTTCTTTTTCCTTGCCATAGGCATCAGCACTCATGCGGTTTTGGAGGCAACGGGTTGGCCTTTCTTTCCATCGCCGCCTTTCTTTGGATGGCCCACCCTTATGAAGATTTCGCCGAAGAAGGGGTCTTGCGCCATCGAGATGACGCCCTTGTTCGAGAGGAACAGCACGGGCAGAAGAGTGAATATGACCTGCTCGCGCGTGCGCGCACACAGCAGCGAGGAGAAGGTGACCAGCCCTTCCGAGTCCTTGAGGTCCAGTATCTTGCCGTGCACCTTCTGGATGTACGAATCGATGTTGAATTCGGCCACCTGGATCTCCATCGAGGAGGGCACCTCGATGAGCGGCGCCTCTTCGCTCTTCTTCTTCTGGTCCGAGAACACTTTTTCGAGGGCCGAGACCAGCTCCTGCAGGCTGACGCGGCCCTTGGGCGGCACGCGGCCCGCCAGCTGGAGGCTCGGAATCTCCATGAGCGGCACGCCCTCCTCGATGTATTCGTCGAGGGTGGACTGCGCGGGCGCCTCCTTGAGGCTCAAGAGGTCGCACTTGAAGCGCAGGAGGATGGCGGCCGCGAGGATGAGATTGGCCGGCACGCGCAGATCGTCGGTCTGGATCTGCTTGAGCCGTTCTAGGTATTTGTTGGTGATCTCGGCCAAATCGATGTTCCAGGGATCGAGCTGGTTGGAGTGCACGAGGTCGTAGAGCATCTCGCGCCACGTTGGCATGAGAATCATCTTCTCGATGTTCGCGTCCTCGGACGAGTAGGCCGGGGCCGCACGGGCCTCCTGCAAGACATCCGCTTCGGCATCGGACGGGCTTGATCGCATGGCATCCCATGGGGCGGATAACGATATAAATCAAACCGAGGGGGGCGGGCGCAAAACGAAACAGTTGGGAGAAACGCGGGAAAATGCCCGTTCGCAAGCCGGGAAAACACTTATCGCAAGCGGGCGAGCCTCATTTGCAAGCAGACGAATGTCCGTTCGCAATTCGCCGGGGAAGAAGTGTTTTTAAACGCACCAACCCTCAAAATCACCAACCTAAAAAAAGATGAACCCCATGACGCACGACCGATACGGCGAACTGGAAAGTCTGCGCGGCAAGGCGATGGCCCTATTCGGGATTTTCCTGCTGGCTTATATGCTACTCGTCGCTCCGGGCTGGGCGGCGCCGTCGACCGGCGTGAACGTGTTCTTCGCGGTGAACGACTCGGAAGGCCATGCCATGCCCGATGCGATGGTCCTCGTCAACTACCAGACCAACGGCAGCGTTCCGGAGCTGGACGGCACCCGGCAGGGATTCACCGATGTCGCCGGCTTGGCGTCCACCGCCCTCTCCTTCGCCCCCAACGCCCGCGTGCCGGGATACGCATACGCGAGCGCGTACACGCCATTCTGGTCATCCGACCGGCTCACCTTGCGCATCCATGAAAGCGGCGACCAGCGGATAGAGGCGAATTTCACCGTCCCGCTGGCCTTCGACACCTACCGGCTGAGCGTGGAGCAGAACGGAACGCCGGTCCCGGGCGCCACCGTGCGCATGCTCGAGCCGATGTTCGCCGCCAAGAGGACCGACCAGGACGGGGTCGCCCAATTCCGTTTCCCGCGCGGCGGGCGGGTGCACGGGCAGGTGGAATCCGGGGGCGGCGCGCAGGAATTCGCGTTCGAGGCCGGCAACGGAAGCCAGCCGCAGATCTTCAACCAGACGATTGGCATCCCGTTCGAAAATTCCACCCTCAACGCGGCCAACGAAAGCCGGACGTTTTCGGTCCAGATGTTCGATTCCGCCTCAAACCTGCTCACCAACAAACCGTTCAACGTAAGCGCGCCCGGAGTCGAGGATACCTATTTCAGCGACAGCAACGGCATCATTTACCTGCGGGAGGTCCCGTACGATTCCCTGAACATGACGTGGATCCTGCACAACACCACGTACAACACGACGATCGACACGGGAAGAGCACCGGCGCGAATCGACACGCCGGTGCTCCTCAAGATCCAGCCCCCCGACATCGCCTCGCTGGGCGACGACTGCTACCGCATCCAGATCAACATCACCGACCCGAGGCCCGACGCGATCGAACAGGTGGTGGCGAAAGCCAAGGACAGCCAGGACCAGCTTCCGTTCGTCATGGAAAGCAGCCGGGCCGGACCCGACAGCCTCAACTTCCAGCGGGTCATCTGCGTGGTGGAGGACACGCAGTTCTACATCAGCGCCGCGGACCAGTACGAGGAGGCCTCGATGCAGATCCAGCTGCTCAAGAACAACAAGCGCCCGGAGGCCAGCCCGGCCGTGGCCTTCGTCATCGACCGCGTGCCCCCGGTGGAACGCAAGAACATCGAGGACAAAATCAAGGTCGAATATGCCGTCATCCTCGCCGAGCTGCTGGGATTCCTCGTCGCGATCTACGTCATGCTCCGCTTCAAGAACGTGGCGATGTATTACCTGCAGATGGCCATCCGGGCGGCATACCTCATCTTGCACGCCCGCAGACCGGGGAAGCCGGCGGATCCCAAAAAAGGGGGGAATGCCGGAGAAGAACCCCGGCCCCCCGGCTCGGCGTCCTAGATTGAAGCGGCGGATGAAAAACAGAGACCGCGGACGGACCCGCGAGCGCGGGTGGCGGGACGGGATGGAAAACCGCGCGAACGCCTAAGAATCCGCTCGCGGACCTCATGATTTGAACATCCCTTCTTGGAGCACCCGGTCCAATGACCGGATGCGATCCCGCACTTCGCCGGCATCGAAAGGCAGCGCCGGGTGGCCTTGTGACGCCGCGCGGGCGCCGTCATGGTATCTCTTGAGGAAATAGAGGTAATGCTCCGCGAGTTCATCGAGCACGGTGCGCGGGGGTTTGTTCATTTTGGCATCCGCCATGAACTCCAGCCGCTCGAACGTGGACGACGGCCATTCGGACGCGATCTTCTCGGCATGGGCCGGATGGCACGACACCCATCGGGCCAGCCCCAGCACCAAGCCGACTTGGACATAGCGCAAGGGGCCGTTCTTGAAACCCCGGACCATCGCCCCGCTCGCCGGATCGTCGAAATAGTACGTCTGGGCGCATGCGAAATCGTAATTGACGACGCAATGGCCTTTCCAGTGCTGCTGCCCGCTCAGCGCGGATTTGCGATAATGCCGTTTGATGTCCGCGAGCGGATCCCGGATGGTTTTCCATCTCTGCCCCAGCCATTCGGATGCCATGCGCGCCTTGGCTTTTCGCAACAGCTCCACGGACCCGTACAGGAGCTGCGTGTCGAGCAGGCGCTGGGGGAAGACCAGGCCTTTGCGGCCGTATGCGAACGAGAATACCGTCTTCGCGTTCCCAAGGTCCTTGCATTCCACCCCGGCCGCCAAGGAGAGCGGAGTCTGCTCCCACAATCGGACGCACCGCAGGGATTCCTCCACGTAGCGCAGGGCCTTGTCGGGCGCCGAATCGTGGATGATGACCGGCTCCACGAGGGAACCGGACCCTTTTTCCTTGCGGCCGTCGCTGCCGGTGGCGACGATGGCGATCTTGCGGCGGCCGCATTCGCCCAAGTCCACGCATTCCTGGATTTTCTTGGAAGCGTGGGCCAGATTGATCTCGTTGCACCGCTCGAGCGATTTCCAGTACGTCCGCAGAGGGCGGCTCTTGAGAGGTTGATAAGATACCGGCATGGATGAATGATGGAAACGGATATTTTTATTGCCCGCGCCGTGCGCCGGTCTTTATATTCCCGTGTTTCATGATGCACGGCAGACACAACATCCGAAGCCTAAAAATACATTTAAATAGTTTGACCTCCAAAATGTCAATATGATATTGACAATTATCCGGGACCGGCCCGCCCGGGGAGAAGCCGCGAACCGCCCGCGCGAGGCGAAGGAGCGCGACATTGAAGACGAGCTGGGATCCTTCTGCCGCGCCATGAAAATCATCAGCCGCCGCGACATGGACGGCACAGTCACGGTCGTGTTCCGCTCCATCCTGACGAAAGGGCGCGCGCAGCCGGTCGGCAGCTCCGAGCTGGCCGGATTTACGCACCTCAACCGCGTGACGATCATCCACCACCTCCAGCGCCTCGAGCAGATGGGCCTCGTGGAGCACACGGAGCGAAAATACCGCCTGCGCCCGAACGGCTTGTGCGAGGCCGTGGAACGTATGCGCGAAGAGATGCTCGGATCCTTGCGGGAAGCCGAAGAGCTTGCCGGACAGCTCGAAGCGGAATTCATGCTCCACGCGCAGGTCGGGAACGCTCCGCAAGCCGGAACCGCAGAGCGGCCCGCAATCGCGCCCCGAATCGGGGCGGCGCCCCGCCGGCGCATGCAAGAGGCCCAAAAAAACGCCGTCATGCTCCCGGCGGCCCGCGACCGGCCGAAGATGCCCAAACCCAAGAAACGCGAACGCTGAGGTCTTCATGTGAACAGAACGCACCCCGAACCACAGACCACCGGCGCCCCGCAGGAGCGCGCGGATTCCCCCGTGCCGGACGAGGATGGGAACGAGAGGCCGGCCGATGCGCAAGAAAACGGGCCCGCCCAAACGGCGGGCGATGAAAAAAACGGGCCGGCGCCCAAGGACCATGACGAGCGGGCGGCATTGCGCAAAAAAGTCGGCGAATACGAAGACGACCTCAAGCGGCTCGCGGCCGAGTTCGACAACTACAAGAAGCGCGTGGAGAAGGAGAAGCTCGCGGCCCGCCTGCAAGGCAAGGTTGACGCGCTCGCGCCGTTCCTCGACATGGAGGAGGCGTTCGAGCAGGCGCTCGTGCATTCCGGCGCAGGCGATAGGGAAAACGAAGACTCGGCAGACCGGCCAGATGCGCCCAAGGACAGATCCATCCGCGAAGGCCTCGCGCTCCTGCACAAGAAGCTGCGGGCCATCTTCGCGGCCAACGGGGTGAAAGACATCCGCTGCGAAGGCCTGCCGCACCATGCTTATCACGAAGTCGTGCTCCAGACGGACGGTTCGCCGGCCGGCCACATCGCGCAAACTTTGCGCAAAGGCTATGAGATGGAGGGGCACGTGCTCCGGCCCGCCCAGGTGGCGGTTTTCTCCGGGAAGAAGAAGGATGCCGAAAAAGAGAGTCGGGAGAAAGAGAATGAATAAGAGAAAAGGTCGCCAAACCGGAGAAGAAAAACCCTAGGAACCGCAAAAACAGCCGGATGGAAATCCGCACGGATGAGAGGTCGCATATGGAACCGCAAAAAACCATCATGAGCCGCCTGAGCCCGCAAGAGCTCGAGACGCTCCAATGCGAGATCACCACCGGCGCATCGCCGACGGTGGAGGGGCGGTACTACTCGGTCGAGGAGTGCCTCGAGAAGCTTGATCGGATCGCCGAGCAAGCCCGGCTCAACCAGGACGAGAACGCCGCGGCCGTCATCCGGGACATCGCCAACTCGCCGCGCGAGGAATGGCTCGTGGAGCGGGCGAAGAAGCATCTGGAAAGCATCCGATACGGGAATCCGGATGAAGCGGATCCGGGAATGCAGTATCCCAAAGATCCATGAACGTGACATTCGAAATTTAGGTGATATCTATGGCAAACGAAAAAATCATCGGAATCGATCTGGGCACCAGCAATTCGGCAGCGGCCGTGCTGGAAGGCGGCCGGCCGGTCATCATACCGTCGGCAGAGGGCGCGAGCCTGTATGGCAAGGCCTTCCCGTCCTACGTCGCTTTCACCAAGGACGGCCAGCGCCTCGTGGGCGAGCCGGCGCGCCGGCAGGCCGTCTCGAATCCGGAGGGCACCGCGTATGCGTTCAAGCGCAAGATGGGCACGGACTACAAGTACGCCCTGCAAGGCAAGGAATACAAGCCGCAGGACTTGTCGGCCATGCTCCTGGCCAAGATCAAGGCCGACGCCGAGGCGTTCCTCGGCCAGCCGATCCGCAAGGCCGTGATCACCGTGCCGGCCTACTTCAACGACAACCAGCGGCAGGCCACGAAGGACGCGGGCGAGATCGCGGGCCTCGAGGTCGTGCGGCTCGTCAACGAGCCCACCGCCGCCTCCATGGCCTACGGCGTGGACAAGACCGCAGGGGAGCAGCGCATCCTCGTGTTCGATCTGGGCGGCGGCACGCTCGACGTCACGATCATGGAATTCGGGGGCGGCGTGTTCGAGGTGAAATCCACCTCCGGCGACACGGCGCTTGGCGGCACGGACATGGACAACGCCATCCTCGACCATCTGGTGGGCGTGTTCCTGCACGAGAGCGGGATCAACATCCAGAACGACCGCACCGCCATGCAGCGCATGCGCGAGGCGGGCGAGAAGGCCAAGATCGAGCTGTCCACCACGCTCGAATCCGAGATCAACCTGCCGTTCCTCTCGGCCGACAAGAGCGGGCCGAGGCACTTCGTGCACAAGCTGACGCGCGCCAAACTGGAGGAAATCATCGATCCCATCGTGCAGCGCTGCTCCAATCCCGTCAAGACCGCGCTCTCGGACGCCAAGATGGGCGCGGACAACGTCCACCGCGTCATCCTCGTGGGCGGGCCGACGCGCATGCCCATCGTGCAGAAATTCGTGGAAGGGATGCTGGGCAAGAAGGCGGAGCGCGGCGTGGACCCGATGGAGTGCGTGGCGCTGGGCGCCGCCATCCAGGCCGGCGTGCTGGCCGGCGAAGTGAAGGACGTGCTGCTGCTGGACGTCACGCCCCTCTCCTTGGGCATCGAGACGCTGGGTGGCGTGTTCACCAAGCTGATTGAGAGGAACACGACCATCCCGGCCAAGAAATCACAAACATTTTCCACGGCGGCCGACAACCAGACCTCGGTGGAGATCAAGGTGTTCCAGGGAGAGCGCGCCATGGCCGTGGACAACGTCGAACTGGGACGGTTCTCCCTCGTCGGCATCCCGCCCTCGCCGCGCGGCCTGCCCCAGATCGAGGTGGCATTCGACATCGACGCCAACGGCATCCTGCACGTGACGGCCACCGACAAGGGCACGGGCCAGGAGCAGAAGATGAAGATCGTCGCGCCGCACAAGATGGACAAGGGCGAGATCGAGAACAAGATGAAGGACGCCGAGAAATACGCCGAGGAGGACAAGCTCAAGCGCGAGACCGCCGAAACGCTCAACGAGGGCGAGATGACGGCGTATTCGGCCGAGAAGACGCTCAAGGAATTCGGGGAGAAGGTGAGCGCGGACGTCAAGAAAGAGGTCGAGGATAAATTGTCGGCCCTCAAATCCGCCAACGCCAAGAAGGACTTGCCGGCCGTGCGCCTGGCGCTGGACGCCCTCACGGCCTCGCTCCAGAAGATTGGCGAGGAAATCTACAAGAAGACCGGGACCGGCGCCGGCGGAACCGGAGAGGGCGGCGCGGGCAACCCGAATGCCGGCTCGGGCGGAGCCGGCGGATCGGGCTCCGGCGGCTTCGGCACGGGCGGTTCGTCCTCGGGCGGAGACGAGCCCATCGACGCGAAATTCACGAAGAAGTGAGGGGGAAACTAGTGGAAAGGAGGTCCGGGCCGGCTTAAAAAGCCGGGATGAGCAGAGGTTGAGGTGATAACATGGACGCGCCGCC
>JAHFEC010000031.1 GCA_023248665.1 Microcaldota archaeon
GCTGGGCATTCAGGCCGTTTTCACAGGCGTGAGCAGCCAGATGCAGCAGGCTTATGCACAGGCTGGCCAGAGCCCCGCAGGGCAGACGGCTGCGGCCGCCCGAAGCGCGCCCGAGTGGGTTTTGAGCCACCTATGCAACAGGGCGTCTTTCATCTGGGCAACCGTCGCCCCGGCAGAGAGACCCAATTCGATATAGGCATCGATTTTGGCGTAATCAGAGGCAGATGGCGGGGGCGGGTGGTCCGGCCCCGGATGGAACGGCAGACGGGAACGGGCCGATGACGATGGGCGCGTTTTCGGCTCTGGAACCGGCGCCTCGTTGGGGGCGGAAGCGTGCGCGCGCCCGTCCACGGCCGATGTTTGATTGGATGCCGCCTCTTTTTGGCGGACCGGTTTTCCAGATACGCGCGCAGGAAAGTCTGGAGCGAATACGGGTTGAACGGCACGAAAGACAGCGAAAAGCTGTTGAGGGACGTCGCCCGATCGGCCGGATTTTCGAGGGCAGGGATATTTTTCGAGTCCATGAACGCCTTGTTGAAAGTGATGATACCGGGAGGGCCGGGCGGTTCGCGCGCCCATGCCGTTTTCCTCTTTTTTTGGGGTGCCGAATTTGGACATATGGACGCTTCTTCGTGCGCAGGATTCCGGATTATGTTTAATAATAACAGTTCCGTAATAACAATGAGATGGAACGCAACCATTATAAACATTGTTTTACTTAATGTAATGTAGTGGTTTTTATGAGCAACGAGCAGAAGCCGGATCCGATCAACGCCTCAATGCAGGCCAACCAGCGGCAGATGCTGCGGACCGATATCAGCAACATCAAGTCCGAACCGACGAACATCGGCCATTGGAGACAGGCTATCGACACACTTTACAGGCGCTGCCCTGATCTGGACTGGAAAGGCATCAGGCCCATGGTCGAAGAGCTTGAACAGTTGGCCGGTGCGTGCGCGCGAAAAGACCGGATGGAACTGGGCGGGCGCGCATTACAGGCACTGGGCCTGATCATCCGCTTTAAGAACTGTTCGATTGAAGCGCGCGAGCATGCCAAGCGGCTTGAGCAGGACTCGCTCAGGTATTATCTCACGCCCAAAGACATCGATGATATCGCCACATGGTATTTCAAAGAAGTTATATCGAATAAGCAGCAGAGCATTGAGAACTGGATTGAGCTCGAGAGTGCGACCCGGCTATGGCTGTCTAACGGCCAGCTTGAGATGGCCACGCGCGTATTCCACCACCTCAGCGTTTCCTTGGAGAAATGCAAAAACGACCCGGATATGTCCAACCGTCTTAAAACGCCAGAGTTCGGCGTCGTGCAGTTCGACGCGGATACGCTAAAGTCGCTCATTATCATAGAGCAGACACCGAAAAATTTTAACCCGGGTGGCTATTCGTTCCGACTGAACTAGGATAAAACGCGTCTTATAGCGAATTTGGTTGATTATTGAACTTTCGAGCCGGGCCGCGAAAGAGCGCTTCGCCGTCGGGAACGGGGGCAGCGCCCGAGCGCCGCCTGTTTTTTGTTCCATTATTTTTCCAATCGGTGATTATGCCCCGGCGATGAGCACCGCCAGCAGCGCCAACAACCCGCCGAGGCAGATGGGCGGCAGGGCAGGCAGGACCACCCGATTTTTCACCACGAAATGAAGCAGGACGTAGATGGAGATGGTGCTGCCGACGGCGACGGCGACAGAACCGGGCAGGCCGGCGAGGGAATAGGCCGAGACGGCCAGCATCGCCGGGATGGCCAGATCGCCCGAACCCAGGTCGAGGCGGTCCACCGCACAATGCGCCGGATGCATGGCCGGAGAGGGGGGGCGCAACGATGGGACGGCATACGGATTTGAGCCCGCCCAAGCCGAAGCGGGCGGGCGAGAAGATGCCGTATTGGTTTTCTTTTCGCGAGGGGTTTTGGCGGGTTCTTTTGCCACGGGGATTTGATTTTCTTGCGCAGGGGCCTGCGCCGTGATGGTGAAGGCCAGATCCTTGCTGCCGAGGCTCTGGGCCAGCACCAGCATGTGGCGCGTGCGGAACACGGCGATGTAATCGTACAGCGAGATGGCCATGACGAAGAGGAGGGCGGGCCAGAACGAGAGTGAGAAGCCGAACATCGCGCCCACGCCGGCCGAGGAGAGGATGGCGGCAGGGTTCTTGAGCGAGGGGATGAGGAATTTGGATGCCGCGAACAGGACGCCCAGGAGCGAGGCGACGCCCATGGAGAGCGTAAAATCCCGGCCCATGAGCGGGTAAACGACGGCGAAGAAGAACACCGACACGGAACCTAAGAGCACGGCCACCTCAAGAAGGCGGAACGTGAGCTTGTGCTTGAAGAAACGGATGGCGAACAGGGCCGCGCCGGCGCCGAACAGGATATAGGCGATGAAGAAGACCGCGTTGAGCGGATCGGCGGAATTGCCGGTGGGCGCCACATTGATGAGCTGGATGTTCACGTCGCTCTTGGCCGCGGAAAGAAGCGAGAGGCCGGCCCACACGGCAAGAATCTGGGTGAGGGCGAACATCAGCACGATGGAAAGCACGGGATCGATGCGGGGGAAACGCAACTGTGAGAATGCCATAGAATACCCTCAAAAGAATGATTTTTCAGAATCCGCATGTTATTTGCGCGCCGCCTTCTTTAAGGCATGCAGGGCCTTCTCGAAGGAGTCGATGTCCGTGAACGAGCGGTAGACTGAGGCGAAGCGGATGTAGGCCACCTGATCCGCCTTCTTGAGGCGCTCCATCACCAGCTCGCCGATGAGCGTGGTGGGCACCTCTTTGTGGGGCCTTTTGCGCAGCCGCTGCTCCACCGCCTCGACGATCTTCTCCACGACCAGACGGGGCACCGGCCTTTTCTCGCAGGCGCGCATCAGCCCGGCGAGGAGCTTGTTGCGGTCGAACGGCTCGCGCCGGCCGTCCTTCTTGATGACCGTGATCTCCTCAAGCTGGACGTCCTCGAAGGTGGTGAACCGCTTGGCGCATTTGAGGCATTCGCGCCGGCGCCGGATGCGAAAATCCGAGGTGTCGCGCGAATCCACCACCTTGGACTGGGCGTGGGCGCAGAAGGGGCATCTCATGAAATACGTTAAAGAGGGATGCTTTTTAACCCCTTTTGCGATATTCGAACATGGAACGCCGGACAATCATATCGAAGCTCCGCCGCGCACTCGCGGGGTATGGGATTAGGCGTGCTTATCTTTTCGGCAGCTTTGCCAGAAAGGAAAGAAATTACAATGATATTGATATTGCCATCGAAGTGCCGAAAGGCATGTCTCTTCTGGATTTGGCGCATATCGAGAACGAGCTTGAGAAAAGCACGAGAGTGAAGATCGACCTTGGAACAATCGACAGCATCCACCCGCTTGTGAAAAAAAGCGTCGAGAAAGAACGAGTGGTGTTGGTATGAAAGAAGACTCTGTTTACATTGCACACATGCTCGATGCGGTGGAAGATGTCAAAGAAATCACGGCCGGGATGGACGAGAAAAGTTTCACTAAGAACAAAGCCGTGAAGCTCGCCACGATCAAGTGCATCGAGATAATCGGCGAAGCTGGAAAGAGCATTTCCAACGACTTCCGCAAGAGGCATCCCAGAGTGCCTTGGAGCGACATCATAAAGATTAGGGATAAGACCGTGCATTTCTATTTCGGGATAAACTACGGCTTGGTCTGGGAAGTGGTACGAAAAAACATCCCGGAACTTGAAAAAGAGCTTAGAGAGATAATGCTGGAACATAGCGGGCTTGATACAAGGAAAAAGTGATTGGGTGGCTGGAAAATCATACACAGGCAAAGGCGACGGCGGGCAGTCCTCGCTGGGCGACGGCACGTGCCAGCCGAAAAGCCACGCGGTATTCGAGGCGGTCGGCACGCTGGACGAATTGTCCTGCGTGGTGGGCGAGGCCAAAAGCGGCACCGGCAAGGAGGAGAACGAGCTGGCGCAGATCCAGTCGGACTTGTTCGAGGCGGGCGCCATCGCGGGCGGCTCGTGGAAAGAGGAGAAAATAACCCGATTCGGGGGGAAACTCGAGCGGCTCGAGGGCTGGATCGACGAGATGGACGCGCAGTTGCCGCCCCTCAAACACTTCATCCTGCCCAACGGCACTCCGTTTGCTTCGCGGCTCCATTTCGCGCGCGCCGTCTGCCGGCGGGCGGAGCGCGGCGTGCAAAGGCTGGAGAGAGACGAATACGCGCCGGTGCTCAAGTATTTGAACCGGCTGTCAAGCTATTTCTTCGCGCGGGCGCGCCTCGAGAACATGAAAACGGGCGTCAAAGAGAGCGAATGGAAAGGGGAATAGGAATTACGGCTCGGCCCGCCGTATTCCGTCAATCTTGTCGAAGTCGGAATCGAAAGAGAGAATCTCGCAAATGCCATGCTCACGCATCGTGGCCGCGTGAAGGGCATCGTAGGGCTTGAGCCCCTGCGAGAAAAACGGCAGGCTGGCATCAAACTGCGCACGCTCCAGCCCGCATATCTTCAGATTAGGGTAAGCCATAATCCGCCGCACCCATAAAACAGCTTCAGGCCTGCTCTCAAGTTTCCGGTTCAGGACTTTAAGCACTTCGCCCAGAACCATCACCGAGGTCATCGCGTTCTGCTCGCCGCTTTCAAGCCGTTTGAGGAACTTGCGGGAACGGATGGCGAGGGCGTCCTGCCCCAGAACTCCCAAGATGAAGATATTGGCGTCGATGAACATTAGATCCCCAACTTGCGGTATTTCTCATCTTCCTCCGGGTCGTCATCGACCTCATCGTCGAAATCGACTTTGCCTTTCAAATCAACATGGCGCTTTTTGGCGAATGCTTCCATTTCGTCAGTGATTGAAACCTTCCGCTCGACGACCAGCTTGTTTTCTTCCGTGTGGAAGATGACCTCGGTCGACTTCCCCCAGCCCAGCAAATCCCGGAAATACTTCGGAATGACGAGTTGTCCTTTTTCGTAAATGTGAGCCATACTGAATCACCTTTCTAGTATAACTTTGTAGGAATTAAAGTTTAAAATGGTTATACCTATGGACTTGCTGAATGTGGAGCATGGCCCAGCCTACAATATCTGCTGCGCCAGCGCGGTTTCGGCCTTCTTCTCGATGAAATGCCCCACTTGCATGTGCATGTCGCTGCCGTAGTGCTGGCCGGACGGGCCCTCGAAGAAAAGCCATGCGCCTTTCGCGCCCAGTATTTTTCCGCCGACGAAATCCACGGGCTCGGGGTTGGATACGGCCGGGTAATGCCCGAGCATGTCCTTGACTTCGCATTCGGCGCGGTAGGAATCGAACTTCAAATCGGATTGGACGATTTGGATGGTCTTGGCCAGCTTGGCCTTGGCTTTGGCCTTGTCGAAATGGAGGCGCTTGAATTTCTGGCTGGCGCGCACCGCCCCCACCACGTCCAGCGAGCTTTGAAGCAGCTGCTCGGCCGGATAGGCGTCGTCCGGCCCGTCGAATTCGAGGATGGCGGCGGCGAAGTCGGCCCCCTGCTCGCGCCAGCGCTCGTTCAGGCGCGAGCGGCGGGTGAGCCCCACCTTGGTGATGTCGGCGCCGAATTGTGCGAGATAGATGATGTATTTCTCCCTAGCGAGCGTCTCGTGCATGTGGGGATAGAGGGAGAAATCGCCCACGGTGTAGATCCGGGCGATGTCCTTATATTGGCATTGCGGGCACTGGCGCATGTTCACCGCCCGGTTCGCGCACGAGTGCCACTCCCCGTCGCCCTTGTAGCCGATGCAGGCGCGAGAGGGCGAGAAGGAAAAATACTGCTCGCCATAAAGCTCGAGCTCTTCGTTCGAGCCGTCTTCTCGCAGGGAAAGGCGCGGGCGCTCGCTGGCAGATGAGAAGGACAGGATGTGCTTCATGGGATTGGGTTGGGAGGGGAAGAATAAGAAGGCTTCTGAGAGGGTGGATTTCCGGACGAAAAAAACATGGAGAGCTTGCCCTGTTCGTATCTCTGGGGTTGGCATCCCTCGAGGACTTTTGTCAATTTTTTCGCCAGATGTCGTAATCTTTTGCGTCTGTTACGAAGCGTTTATAAGATTCCCCTTCGGAGAGGATTCGGTGAACCTATGCCTACCTTAGACAGTTTCCTTTTGCCCCAAATCGAGGAGCTCAAAACCAAGGAGCTTGATTGGAAAGTGTACAAACTCGAGGGCGCCTCGATGCCGCACACCATGGTGAACGGCAAGAAAGTGCTCATGCTGGGCACCAATAACTATTTGGGCCTGTCCAACCACCCGGCTCTCAAAGAGGCCGCCATCGAGGCGGTGAAGAAATACGGGGCCGGCTCGGGGTCGGTGCGCACCATCTCGGGCACCATGGATTTGCATATCAAGCTCGAGGAGACGATTGCCCGATTCAAGCACACGGCCGCGGCCAATTATTTCCAGACCGGCTTCGCCGCCAACCAGGGCTCGCTGCCCGCGCTGCTGCAGGAAGGGGATCTGGCAATCTCGGACGAGTTGAACCACGGCTCCATCATAGACGGCGTGCGCCTCTCGAAGGCCGAGAAGGCCATCTACAAGCACAACGACATGGACGACCTCGCGGCCAAGCTCGAGGCGGCCGCGAAGGCCAGCAAATACAAGAAGATATTCATCATCAGCGACGGGGTGTTCTCCATGGACGGGGACATCGCGCCGCTGGACCGCATCCAGCGCATCGCGCAGGCGTACGGCGCATATATCTACGTGGACGACGCGCACGGGGACGGGGTGCTGGGCGAGCACGGGCGGGGCATCGTCAACCATTTCAAGCTCGAAGGCAAGGTGGAATGCGAGATGGGCACCTTTTCCAAGGGATTCGGCGTGGTGGGCGGATTCGTCGCCGGCTCAAGCACGCTCAAGGAATTCCTGCACAACAAAGCGCGCAGCTACCTGCTCTCCGGCAGCGCGCCGCCCGCCACGGTGGCCTCGTGCATCGCCGCATTGGAACTTCTGGAGAAGGACGACAGCCTCGTCAAAGCGCTCTGGGAGAACACACGGTATTTCAAGGAGAAATTGAAGGCTCTCGGGTTCGACACCGGAAATTCCGGCACGCCCATCTGCCCCATCATGATCGGGGACTCGGCCAAGGCCAAGCAGTTCTCCTCTGAATTGTTCCAGGAGGGCGTGTTCGCGCTGCCCATCGTATTCCCGATGGTGGCGCAGGGCAAAGCCCGCGTGCGAACGCAGGTGAGGGCGGACTTTTCCAAAGAGGATTTGGACTTCGCGCTGGGCGCGTGCGAGCGCGTGGGACGGAAACTTGCGCTGATCAAATAGGCATCGACGGGAGATTCGGACCCATAAAACCATGTGTCGACGCAAGGCGATGTTTATTTAAACATCATCTGACACATATAATTCGATTAGCATGGGAACCTTGGACCAGTCAGGCATTGAAAGGGAAAATCCAGACGCTTCGAAAAACGATTCCGAGGACGAGCATTATCACTTGTATAATTTCCCCTCGATGATGTACACGCCGGAAATGGAGCCGGTCCGCCAATTCGAGGAGAAAGGCCAGTACCAAAAGGCCTTGGACGCGCTCGAACAGGTTATCCAGAAACAGCCGGATAACCCTCAGTACCTCAACCACAAGGCATCCCTTCTCTCCCGCATGGGACGGGTGGACAAGAGACGGCTGGAAGAAGCCAAAGAACTGCTTTTGAAAATCATCAAGGATTATTCCGATAATTTCACCGCCCGGGAGTATCTGGCCATGATTTATATCCGGCTGGGAGACGGTGTAAAAGCGGAAAATGGGTTTCTGGAGCTTTTGAAGATGAATAAAACGAATGCTTTCGCGAATTACATGATGGGCGTGCTGAAATTCAAGCGCAGCTACCGGAAGACGAACACCCGGCGCGCCGCCGAAACGGCGGTGGAATATTTCGAGCGGGCATCAGACCTGAAGAAGGATTTCCTGGAGAAATACTCGATCGGGCATTACGAACTTATCACCGCTTATGCGTGGGCGGGCAAGATTGAGAAGGCGATCGAATTCATGCAGGAGTGCATCAAGAAAAGCCCGGAGATGGAATGCGGCCTCGCCTCCGAATTGGGCGGGATCGCCATCAAACAGCAACAGTTCTGGGATGCGATTGAGCTTAAGACCCGGGCCCTCGAACTTGACCCGACCAATGCCATGGATTACAACGAGCGGGGCAGGGCTTATTCTTATCTCAATCAAGATGCGTTTGCTGTGGAGGATTACAGCAAAGCGATTGAACTCGATCCGAGCCTGATCTATGCATACCAGAACCGGGGCATATTATATGTGAAGACGAGGAACTGGGACAAGGCCATTGAGGATTTGGATTTCGCGCTGGAGCGATGGCCGAATTATTATGGGCATTACAGCCGGGCCATCGCGCACCTGCGCAACGGCGAGCTTGATTTGGCTTTGGAAGATGTCGCGAACGCCAGAAAAAAAGGCGGCACATACAAGCAGATATCCTTATTGGATGAACTAAGCGCCCTGATCCAGAAGTACAAACGCGAGACGTCAAGCGACATTGATGAGGTCCTACACGGCGGACATAATACCCGGAGGTACATGCTAGATATGGTCCGGACGAAGAACTTGGAAGATATGGATACTCGGCACTTGAGGAAGAAAGAACGCGGATATATCGGCGACACATGGCATGGCTCGACGGAAAAGAAGAAAATGAAGGGCAAGTCTTGGCGGAGCGCCGGCGGCCGGTACGCCCATTACTGAACAGGAGAGAACGCGCCGCACGTTTTAGGTTTTCGGATTAGAAAGACGTATTCAAAACGGCAGGCCTCAATAAACGATTTTTCCAAGCTTGTCGGCCTTGGCCGCCAGCTTCACCTCGCGCGCGATGCGCCGGCCCGTGCCCATCGGCTCGTCGAACGCGAAGAGGGAATAGGGCGAGCCGGTCGGGTAGAGATTGGTGCCGGCCACGATGCGCGCCGAAATTTCGAAGGCGTAGAACTGGAGGTTCTCGTCGCAGATGAGCTCGAGGCAGAACGGGCCAGGAATGCCGCCGAACAGCTTGTCGGCCGCCTCGCACACGTCCTTTCCCATTTCGAGCACGTCGTTGAGCAGGGATTCGCGCAGCACCAGCGGCTCGTTGCCCACGACCGTAAAAGACGGCTTGATGGGCACGCCGGCGATGACCGTGCGGTAGCTCTCGTCGATGTTGGACTCGAAGCGCCGGTCGATGGAGAGCATCTCGATGTGCCCGTCCGACGCGCGGTAGCCCTCCTTGGAGAGCGGCGAGTAGAAGAAGTGCGGATAGACGCGCACGCCGATGAGGTATTCCTGCACCATGACGTCCTGATTGGCGAACTTGGCGTAGAACTCCTCGGGCGAATGCACGATGGCATAGCCGCGCCCGCCTTTCGCGCCGGCGTGCTTGACCACGCAGGGGCGGTCGATCTTGTCCGGGTCGATGAGGGCCGGAAGCTCGAGGCCGGCCGTGCGCATCCATTCGAACATCTTGACCCGGTCGCGCTCCCAGAGCAGGGAGTTGCGGTTGCCCAGCACCGGGACGGCGAGCTTGTCGAGCGCCTTGCCGGCGTATTCGACGATGGAGCCGTGCGGGATGATGATGGAATTTCGTTCGGCCAGCTCCGCCTCGGGAAGCTTGTTGGAATCCTCGACGTCGATGAATTCGTCGGGCTTGGCCAGCGGGAAGGCGTCGTACATCTTGCGCTGCGCTTCGTTGGTGACGAGGCCGAGGGTGCGGATGTTCTCCTGCTTGGCGGAATAGAACAGCTGCAGGGAGGTGTGCGAGCACACCGTGGCCAGCGTCAGCTTCTTCTTGTCGTAGCCCTCGATGACTTCGAGGATTTTCTCTTTTGAAATCATAAATAAACCTCTTTTTTTAAGTATAAAATCCAGGCATCAGGTGACGATCTCGTCCATGCGCTTGGCGGCCAGCGCGGCCCTGATCTCCATGCCGATGCGCGAGCCGACCGAAACGGACTGGTTGAACAGATATTCGCTGTACGGCGTGAAGCGCGTGCCCGGCGACCTAGCACGGCCACGGTGGATTTGCTGAAAGCGGGGGCGCGATGCGCCATGTTTTCGGAAATGGAGGCTTGTCCCATATGGGGATATGGTGGGCAGGGTATAAAAAAATGAGCCTGCGGCCCCGGAGAGCGCGCGATTCGTGCCAGCGGGAGGGGTTCATGCTCCCGGCGCCAGCAGCATCCGCACCAGCTGCGAGCAGAGGAGGATGGCGGCTGCGTAGGGGATGAAGCGCTCGGGAGCTATTTTGTCTTATACACTTTCTTGCGGTGCTCGATATAGGTGATTTCAATCAAACCCGCAATCCGGTCAATGTCGGCAATCACCCGGTAATCGCCGATGCGCAGCTTGTAATCGCGCCGGCCAGAGAGGCGCTCGAAGAAGTGGCGGGGGTTGAGCGAAGCGTCCATGATTTTTTCATATAAACGGCGGCGCGGTTCGGCATCCAGTTTGGAGAGGAAGTCGGAGGCAGCCGGGTCGAATTTCACTTCATAGCTCACAGGCCCA
>JAHFEC010000109.1 GCA_023248665.1 Microcaldota archaeon
CAGACCGACAAATTGTAGTCACATGCATCGATATATTTATTAATTTGTAGTCACCTAATTGAGATATGCACGTTGAAATCCGGGCTGGGAAGAACGGGAAAAAATACTATCTGGCTTATTCTTACCGCCAGGATGGCAAGGTAAGGAAGGCGAGGGTTTACTTAGGGGCAAATCTCACAAAAGATGAACTGGCCAGGATGCGCGCAAGAACCGAAAACCGACTGAAAGAAAGGACAGTGGCCGCCCGTGCCATTCGCGATCCATTCAGGGCAGTGCTATCTGCAAAAGAACTGAAAGTGCTTCAAAACCTCGAAGTGACGGCTCACATTAAGATTGCCCATCTCTCAGAAGACGAATGGCAAAGATTCACAGAAGCCTTTACATATGACACGAATGCCATCGAAGGCTCGAGCCTTGATTCAAAAGAAGTTGACGAAATACTTGAGAAGGACCGATGGCCGGACAAACCCAAGGGAGACATATCGGAAACCTATGGCGTGGCGAAGGCGATAGGGCACATACGCAAAACAAACGAGCATATTTCGTTGTCGCTCA
This sequence comes from Microcaldota archaeon, assembly GCA_023248665.1. Classification (GTDB taxonomy): domain Archaea; phylum Micrarchaeota; class Micrarchaeia; order Anstonellales; family Anstonellaceae; genus CAIXYX01. The sequence continues at coordinate 556 of JAHFEC010000109.1, forward strand.
TACTTAACCTGCACCAGATCGTCTTTGAGAATTCAAAACCTTTTGCCGGGAAGTTCCGCTCTAAGGGAGTTGAGGCCGTTATTGCGGACCAGTTTGGCAACATCGTTCATCGGGGGGCTCCGGCAGATTACGTGAAACGATTGCTCACCGAATTGGTCATTTGGTATGACAAAAACAAAAAGCGCTATTCGCCGATTGTGCTTGCTGCAGTGGTGCACAACCAGTTCGAAAACATCCATCCGTTCCAGGATGGAAACGGGCGAGTTGGGAGACTCTTGCTGAATAACATCCTGCTCAAAAATGGCATGCCCCCGCTGAATATTGAACTCAAAAACAGGCACGATTATTATGCGGCGCTCCAAGCATATGAAAACGGGTCCAATCTGCGGCCCACGATTGAATTGATGCTTAAAGAGTATAGGAACATGAAAAAAATGCGTGGGAAGAGGTGACTACAGAAATCCGATTTGTAGTCACCCAACTTCACCACTACATACCCCCCTCATTTGACGCGTCTTTGGCTATTTTAGGCGTTTTTCGCGTAGCTTGAGGCAGACGAGCAGAGAAACTTGTGCTGGAATGTTTTTCCGCTGAAGGGCTTTTTGGCACATGGACAGTTCAGGTATTCATAAAAAGGCCTCAACGGACGGATGCCTTTTATATTCGGGACGATGAAAATGACGATGATGAGATTCCAGCTCATGCTCGCCCCGATGGAGCGCATCGCCACTGCGCCGTTCCGCACATTGTGCTACCGGAATGGCGCCGACCTCACCTTCAGCGAGAATGCGAGGGTGGCCAATCTGGCGCGCAAGAAAAGGGGCGAGATGGAGATGATCTGCATCGAGGACGGCACGCCCACCCAGATCCAGCTCTCGGGAGCGAGGTTGGCCGATTACGAGAAATTCCTTTCCCAGTTCAAGCCGCAGGAAGGTTTCCGCGGATTCAACCTCAATCTGGGCTGCCCCGCACCGTCTTACATCCGGCAGGGCATTGGGGCGGCCATGGTCAAACGCGTGAGCCGAACCGATGAGATCGTCCGGCTCATCCAAAAAGCAGGCCATGAGTGCTCAATCAAGATGCGGCTCGGGGAGAACCGCTATGAGAAAGACAAAGAAGCTTATCTCAACCTCATCAAAAACGTGGATGCGCTCTTCTTCGCGGTGCATGCGCGAACGGCCGAACAGACCATGAAGGATCCGGCCGATTTTGGCATCTATGCCTCTTGCAAAGACACGGGCAAGAACATCGTGGCGAACGGGGACATCCGAACCCTCGGGCAGCTCATCGAATTCAAGAAGATGGGCGTATATGGCGCCATGATCGGACGGGCGGCGCGCGTCGATCCGGGGATTTTCAGGCTCAAAGACAGATTGGATTAAACGCTCGCCATGCCGTTGGCGGCCGTGAATTACCAGACAAGGATGATGGGATGAAAGAAGTAGCGCCGGACATTCTGATTGAAGAGGCCAAGACGCTGGCAGGCCGGGGCGTGCGCTGGCATTTCCACCTGCTCCTCAAGAATTGCGCGTTCAGCCAAAAACAAGGCCGATACGCCATGGTTTTGGAGAACGAGGAAACGGGCGGGACGCTGATGGCCCGGTTTGCCCAAAACCCGGCCGGAGAGGCCAAACGCATGGCCGGGCTCTCGTTCGGCGCCGATTTCATGGACAAAAAAGAACAGGGGGAGCACCGGCCCGAATTCGAGGCGATGTTCAAGATGGCCGAGGAGATGGACCGAAAGAGAGTGCGATGGCACCACCACCTCTTCCCGCCCAACTGCGCCTTCAACGGGCGGAAAGGCAAATACGTCATCGTGCTCGAAGACGAGGAGGGCCGGGTGCCCGCTTCGATTGAATACGCCTCGGAGCCGATGGGCGACATGGCCCGGCTCGAAAAGCTCTTTTACAAGGAAGTGAAGTGAAGGAAGCTCGGCAAAAGGGGCGCGGCTCTTTCGCAGAGAGGCATCGGATTGGCCATAGAGAAACGGCCCGGCGCGATCAGCTTCCCAGCGCGTACTTGATGAGCAGGTCGCTGCCGAATCCGATGAAAAAGCCCAGCACAAGGCAGCCCATCACCTTGAGGCCTTCGCCGTGGATGCGCCCGTGGTAGAGCAGCTCCTTCACCACGTAGATGATGGCCCCGGCCGCGAGGGCCAAAAAGAACAGGCTGGCCGCCTCCGACACCCAGAAGCCGCCGATGATGGCGCCTATGAAGGTGGGGCCGCCGCCGATCAGGCCCAGCAGGGCCAGGAATTTCCAGCTGGGCTTGAAGCCGGAAAGCGGGGCGGCGATGCCGAAGCCCTCGGTGGCGTTGTGCAGGCCGAAACCGACCACGAGAAGAAGGGCGAGCGAGATGGCCCCGCCCGCATAGCTCTGGCCGATGGCCAGGCCTTCCGAGAAGTTGTGCAGGCCGATCCCGATGGCGATCATCATGGCGATCCGGTTGGCCTTGTCCTCGGAGAGCGCCGCGGGCGGCTTGCTTTCCGCCAGCGCACGGGAGACGGCGCCCTTGGGGACTTGGCCGAAGATATAGCGGTCCTCGAACCACACCAGCCCCAGCAGGCCGACGGACACGCCCCCGACGAGCAGAAGAGGATAGAACAAAGCAGATGACATCGGCTCTGTTCCGGCCAGAGCGGCCAGAACTTTCCCCGAAGTGGTCTCGAACGCGTCGCCCATCACGTCCACGAGAAGGAACAGCAGGATGCCGGCCGCGGCGGAATTGAGCATCCCCTTGAGGCCGGCGGAGGCGCTCTTCAGGCGCGCGATCGGCAGGCCCAGATAGATCGTGAAGCCGGCGACGGCGCCCAATAGGACCAGATCGAGCAGTTGCATAGGCATCTTGATGGGGTTAGCCTTATTTATAGTTGAACCTAACTTTTTTAGGCAAGACTAAACATTATAAAAGCCCACCGGCAAGAGAGAAGCGTGAAAAGCCCCCGCCGCAGGGCGGAAAGCCCCGCCACCCGCCATTATCTGCTGGCCATCCACCAGATCTCGAGGAACAAAGGCGTCGCGCGCACCGGCGACATCGCGACCGTGCTCAAGATTAGCTCCCCGTCGGTCACCAACATGCTGGACCAGCTGGCGGCAAGGGACCTGATCGCGTACCGAAAATACGAGGGCGCCCGCCTCGCGCCCGACGGCGAGGCGATCGTCAGGGCGCTTAGCGCGCGGGCGGACGTGTTTCGGAAATTCCTCAAGCGCATCGACGTGCCGGACCCGCTGGCCGAGCAGGACGGGCGGGTGCTGGAGAACG
>JAHFEC010000110.1 GCA_023248665.1 Microcaldota archaeon
GCCGGGAAGTCGAGCGGGCGGACAAGAAATGCACGCTCCTGATCAAGACCCTCAAGGCCGGCGACACCCTTTTCTCAGCCACGCGGGCGAAAATCGAGGACGACGTGCTCGAGGGCGTGCCCGTGGAGAGCAAACGCAAGGCCAAGGATTTCGCGCCCCAAACCGTAAGCCTATCCTTTGCCCCCGTTCCCAAACTGTTTTTCGCCCCCTCAAAAGCGGATTTGTCCAAGGCGCCGGCCACCAGCGCCGTCGTGGTCTCCATGGAGGATGCCGAGCATCCCCTGTTCGAGAAAGGGCGGTTCGCCGGCGTGGTGGTGGACACGCCCCGCGTCGTTTTCGACGAGGAGATGGCCGGCGTGAAGAAACGCATGGACGAGCTCTCGGAAGAGAAGCCCCTCGCGTTCATGGCCTCCGAACCGGCGCTCGTCGCAGAATACCCGACCATCGCCAGCCCCTACGCGAATCTGTCGAACACCTATGCGGTATGCGAATTCGCCGCCTTCGGCAATCTGGTCCATGCGGTCGCTTCCGTCGAATTGGCGGGCGCCGAAGCCAAGCGCATCGGCCTGCTGCCGTTCACCGGCCGATCGCTCGAGCTCATGATATCCGAAAACGACCTGTTCTTCGAGCTGGGCGTAAAAGAAGGCGCTCTGCTTGAGCTTGAGGATCCGAACAAGAACCGTTTTCGCATCTTGCGAAAATCCGGGCGCACGGTCGTGCTGAAAGCCAACCACGCGCCGCGTTGAGAAAACCGCCGATGCGTGCCCTACGATGATTTTCATGAAAAGCATCCGCTCATATGCTCCTTTCGCCTTGGGTCTCGCCCTGTTTCTTCTCTTGGGCTGCACAGGCAATTCCCAGCCCAATCATACCTCGGCCCAAAACAACGCACCCATTTCCAATCCTTCTCTTGGGCCGAACGGTACACTCTCCAACTTTTCGAACCCCGTCCCGCTCCAGCCCGTTCCTCTTCCGGCTCCGGAACCGAACTGCACCCTGTTCCTATCGCCCGCCCAAATCCACGCCGGCGAGAACACGACGCTGTTTATCCAGGCCCGCCTTGCGAATGTCTCCAGCCTCTATTACCTCTGCGGGAACCAGACGCGCCAGTATTTCGCCTCCGGCGCCGTCAATCTCTCGCGTGTTTGCGTCTTTGACGCGCCCGGCAACCAGACCGTGTGGGTCGCAACCGATAACGGCACCTGCGCGCAGGCTATTCTGGAAGTCCTGCCGGCCCCGCCCGCGCCTCCTTCTTCCCCGCCCGCCCGCTATGGCAACTGCTCCATCGTTTCCGGCAGCCGCACGAACAAGGTGGAGTCCAATACCTGGACTTACGAAGCCACGGTCCAGTACGCCGGCTATCCGCTCAATTCCACGCTCTCGTGGGACTGCCAGTACGGCAAATTCAGCAAAGGGGTGGGCATCCCTTCTCCGGGCCTGAAAACCCCGGATTCCGCATCCGGAATCCTCCACATCAACTGCCAGTACCCGTTTTATCCCGGCTCGCTTGCCGCCCTGCCGGTTTTCGTGGATGGCGATTATTGCGGCGACATACTGGATTAAAAGCCGCCCACCCTCCAATTCCGTCATGGTCCTATTCTGTCCCATAAAAGAATGCTCTCGCGTCGTCGGGCCGTGCATCCACGAGCGGTTCGCCATCGCCTTGGCGGTTTTCTTTTCCATCCTTTTGCTTCTTCGGGCCGAGAAATTCATCTAGTCCGGGCATTGTGTTTCTGGACGTTGCCCCGCCGGCCAGGCTCAAAACCGTTATATACTTTCTCTGTTTTACTTTCTTGCAAACCATGTTTGCACGAGGTGGGCGCATGACGCAGACATTCCAGGCATCCAAACAAGGCAGAGAATCCGTAGCGAAAATCACTCCGAATGCTCTGAAACCACTCGCCGACCTCGGCGCCCTGAGAATGCTCCACGACGCCTTTTCAAAATTCATGGCTTGCGACCTTTTACCCTATCCCGCCAGCATGGTCCAGGCCAAGAAAATACTCCTGAGCGTCCCTTACTCGGGCGCCCATCTGGGCGCGTTTTCCAAAGATCTGGCAGCCTATGCGCAGGAACCGGGCTTCAAGGAACGGGCCGAGATATTCTTCGGTGTGGCCGCGAGCGAATCCTTGGATGTCGAGATCCAGTTATTCCTCCACTCATATGGCATCGAGAGCATCTCCCCCCGTCCTTCGTCGGACAAAAGCGTGTCCATCGATTAAGGCGGGCCGATGCAAAAACTCCACTGGAGCCCGTCGAATCTCTCCGGCCTCGGGCCGCGCGACCTTTTTCGCAAAGTAATCTGGCGCGCCCCGCTGCCCTTCGGGTTCTACAATGCCTTCCGGGGAATCGATCTCTATTTTAAAGGCAAGCTCAAGATGGATGTGAACGACCCGGAGCATCCGAAAAAAATCTTCTTGGAGCGCATCGACAAATGGATGCAAGCCGGGCAGGCAAAGTCAGAGCACGAGTCCGGGAAGAATGGCGGCCAGAAGAATTTCCTGCGCGTGTTCTTCCGTCGTTGGAAGATGAAATCTGATCTCAAGAAAGCCGCGTTCTGGACGCAAGAAGCCTATAATCACGCCCTGATGGGGGTGAGCGACGACTGCGCCCAGTTCGCACACTTGGTGCAGAAAACGACCGGCCGGAAACTGGCCTCGCAGGTTCTCTGCGCCTCCGAACAGCCGCTGCTTAACCAGATGCGCGCACGGGCACGCAATTACATCCTCAGGACCAGCCGGCCGGATCCGGACAATGCCAAACCGCTGGCCGAACATCTGGCGGCCCATGACGTGGATCCTGAAATGGCCCTGCTTATCAACCTTTTCATAACGTTGGCCATGGACATGCAGCCGCGTTTCAGCTCGTATGCTTATAACGAACAGGAATGGGCGCGCAATAAGTTCGACGAGGATCCGGAGGCGCTTGATATCTGGGCCAACGAGACCTTCCGTGACAATCTGATTGCCAGCGGCCTGGTCCGGCGCATCCATTCCGAGGAAGAGGAAAAACCGGTGGAAGGCATCCGGACCGGGAGATTCATTGTTGCCATCGACCCGCTGGACGGCTCGTCCAGCATCAAGACCAAGAACGCGTTCGGCTCGATCATGACCGTTTTCGAGGAAGATCCGATGCATGGGGGGCGCCAAGTGAAAGCCGCCGTCATGGTCAACTACGGTTCCATGCAGGCGGCGGTCTATTCGGTCGGCAACGGCGCGCACGAATTCGTCAAGCACCGGTTCGTATCCGGCTCCATGTCCTATCGATTGACGCGGGAAAACATGAAACTGCCCGAATTAGGCAAGAAGAGCGTGTACAGCCCCGGCGGGCGACGGACGGACTGGGATCCGGCGCTGCGAAATTTCGTCGAGAACACGCTGGAGAACGAGCATCGCCTCGTGCTGCGCTACTGCGGCAGCTTCGCCTCCGACCAGTTCTATACCTACGAGTACGGCGGCATCTTCTTCTACCCCGGCAAACTGCGCTGGCTCTACGAAGCCGTGCCGGGCGCCTTCCTGATGGAGCAGATGGGCGGGATGGCGGTCAATGAGAAAGGGCAGAACATTCTCGACCTCACCCCTGCTGACATAGAGATGCGCACGCACATCTATCTGGGCAACAAAGAGCTGATAGACGAATGGAATGGGGCCGTGGCCAAAGAACAGACCGGCTAAGCGGTTTTAGCTCCGCGCCTATCCGATGCGCGCAAGCGCTTTCTGCGGCCGCTTGCCGGCGTGGCGGGCCGCTTCGAGCTTTTCCCAGTTGA
>JAHFEC010000032.1:0-8341 GCA_023248665.1 Microcaldota archaeon
GCTCTAATGACTCGCTTCACCACGGTTTCTTTGCTTGTGGCCATATGACTCACGATTTTATTCACTGGTTGCCCTCTCCTTCCCTTTTGCCGCTATCCCATTGCCTCTGGGCCATGCTTGCGTATACTACCCTCTCAACGCTTGACGCGCGCCCAAATCATTTGTCTAATTTAGATCTCTCTCTCTTCACTATTCCGCATTTCTTACAGAAGAGAATCGTTACAGTCTCATCTCCATAATGAATACATTCGACAAGATTGAATTCGTGGTCTACATTACATGGCATATGAACACCTCGATACTTGATTGCATTCTTAGATTAATAGACGTTTGCTTCAACGGTATTATTCACTCGCCGCCCTCTTCTTCGCCTTCGCCACCGTCCCCCGTGCAGCCAAAACCAGTAATTTATCCAGCTTCTCCGACAGCTCCCGGTTCGTGCGCTCAAGCTTCGAAATCCGCGACTCCTCCTTCATCTGCGTCTGCCGGCTCAGCGAGCGGTGGCAGATGTTGCAGTACTCCTGCCCCTCCTCGTTGGAGGCGCTGCATACCGGACAGGTAACCGTCTTGAACCTGATTTCCTGCTTCTCGGGCTTCTGCCCGCCCATGAGCTGCTTGATGCGCTCGTGGGAGTCCTCGATGCCGAAGCGGAAATAGCCCTCGCGCAGGGCCGAGCTGCCGGGCACCCAGCCGCCGCGCCGCTCGATGTCCTGGTCGGTCGCGCCCATCTTCTTCCATGTGGTGGCCCCCGAGGCGCGAAAGATATGCAGCCCGAATTTCTTCTTGATTCCGGCCTTGAGGGCGGCGCGGTGCAGCATCATGCGGATGGAGGAATAGCCCCAGCGGATAATCTGGCCGTTGTGCTTCTGCCAGAAGAGGGGCATCTCAGGCTCGGGCTTGGGGTGCAGGGCAATCAGTTTCAACACGTAGGGAGCCGAGAACGTCAGGCCGGTGCGGTTCGCGCCGGTCTTGGTTTGAGCGAAGTTAATCCAAACTTCAGGGCCTTTGCGCTCCACGTTCCTGATGTCAAGGTGCGAGATGTCGCCGCCGCGTGCGCAGGCGTCAAACGCCATCATCACGAACGCCTGCGCGCGTATGTCGGTCAGCTGCTTCATCAGCGCGTCGATTTCGTTCTGGTCCAGCACCTCCTTGGCGGCGCGCATCTGGTTCTTCTTCTTGCCCATGACGGGCGAGGTGAGGATGTCCTCGTATTTCACGGGGTTGAAGCCGTCGCCGTCGCGGGCTTTGAGGAACTGGCGCAGGGCGTTGCGGTAATCGGCGATGGTGTAGTAGGACTTGTCGGAATTGAACAGCTTGGAGAAGAGCGCCTGAATATCGGCCTTCTGCATCTCGGCCACGGGTTTTCCGCCGGCGTAAAGCTTGGAGAGCGAAAGAATGTCGCGGGTTAATTTTTCGGTGCGCCTATCGCCGATGCCTTTGGCCCGCTTGTCCTCAATCATCGGCCGCACGATGGCCGCGTCCTTGGGGTGCATCCGGCCGATGTTCTTCTCCGTGGTCGCGCGCCAGTCCACGAAATAGAAATTGTCGTAAGTAGGTTTTTTCTCCCGGTTGTGGGAACCCTTGGGTCTTCCCGGCATATTGGCCATATGGTTCTATACGACGTAAAACCGTATAAACCCATATGGTGAGAGTTGCACTCTCAAATGTTCGCCCTCGCCAAGATTTGAACTCGGATCTCAAGCTCCGCAAGCTCGCATACTATCCAGGTTATACTACGAGGGCTTGTCTCTTATTTGGCTCATTCAAAATATAAAGGGTTCGGCAATATCCCAAATATACAAATCCGCCCCCGTAGCGGCGTTCTCTTAAACCTTTCTTCCCATATTAATCCTGTCAATTCTCGATTCTAGAGATAATATCCGGATGGTGAATGAATGCTCAAGAATTGTTTTACCTGCGGCAAGCAGACCCGCGAATACGCCGAGTTCCCGTGCGTGAATTGTGGCAAGAGCGTCGTGCGCTGCAAGCACTGCGCCAAGATATCCAACCCGTACAAGTGCCCCTCCTGCGGACAGGACGGGCCTTAGCTGGTTTTTCCCGAGGTTTTTTGCATGGGCGAAGTTCTCGTCACCTTGAAAGTCATGCCGTCAGACATGGGCCAGTTCGACTCCCTCAAGCAGTCCATCCTGGACACGCTCAAGAACAAGACCGGCGGACTGGTCAAGTCCGCCAAGCTGGGCGAGCAGGATGTGGCGTTCGGCATGAAGGCCATCATCGTCAATTTCGTCATGCCCGACGGCGACGGCATCTCCAAGGTGGAGCAGTCCATCGCTTCCCTGCCGAACGTGTCCTCCTCGGAAACCGAAGGCATGGACAGGCTCTGAGAAGAGGCTGTCCAGACTTTTTTCCAAGCGAAAAGCAGACGGACCGGCTCCGGGCGGGAAGCGGGGAGAAAAGCGAAAAGGCCGCCGCGAGGCGCGATTTCTTTCCAATCTCTTTCTTATTTTATACTTTCCCACAATAAGCTAGCCTATGCTTTCGTCCATCCGCCTGCTCAACTGGCGCTCGCACGCGGACACCACCATCCGTTTCTCGGCCGGCGCCAATCTATTTCTGGGGCCCATGGGCTCGGGCAAGTCGTCCGTAGTGGATGCGCTCTGCTTTGCCTTATACGGCACCTACCCCAAGCTGGGCCGCCGCGACGTCACGGTCGAGGATGTGGGCAATTTCCGCCACCCCGAAAAACCCGTCAAGGTGGAATTGGAATGGGACGAAGACGGAACGGCCGGCCGAAAGTATAAGGTCATCCGCGACTTGTCCGAATCCCAAGGCTGGCTTTACGTCGATGGAAAACTGGTGCAGAAAGGCGCCCGCGCCGTGACCGAAGAGGTCGAGAAAATCCTGCAAATTCCATACGAGCTTTTCTCGCGGGCCGTCTATGCCGAGCAGAACCGGCTCGACCACTGGCTCTCCCTGCCGGCTGGCCCGCGCAAGGCCGAGCTGGACCGACTTCTGGGCCTTGACAAGTTCGAGAAAGCCCGAAAAGCTTCCGGCGATGCCATCCATTCGCTCAAGGAAAAGGCCTCCGCCATGGAGGCGGCCGCGCCCGCCGGGCAAATCGAGGAGATGAAGAAGGGGATCGGAACGCTCGGCGCATCCCTCGCCTCTCGCGAGGCCAATCTGGACGCATTGGCCAAAAAGCATTCCGAGCTCTCCGCCTCTCTCGCATCCTCCCAGAAGAAATACGACGAAGCCGAGAAAATAATGTTCAAGCGCCAGTCCCTGGAGCAGGCGATGCAACGCTCTTTAGGCACGATAAGGACTTTGGAGCAGATGCTCGCCGGCCAGCCCAAAGACGTGAAAATCGAGGACATCAAATCCCAGACGGCCGGGTATGCGCTCCAGCGCCAGAAAATCGAAACCGTTCTCAAGGAGCTGCAGAACAAGCGCCAAACCGTCTCCCAATCCATCGGCCAGATCGATTCGCAGATCAACAACGAGAAGCTCAAAGCCTCCAAAGCCTCCGCGCTCAAGGAAAAACTCATGCAACTCCTCGAGGGGAAGGGGGCCCAAGTCCTCAAAGAAGAGCTTTCTTCTTCGCAGTCCTCATTGCAGCAGTCCATCTCCAGGCAAGCCGGCCTGCAGATATCCATCGAGGACGAAAAAAAGGTCCTGCAGGCGCTCGAAGTGGGAAAAGCACACGGCGAATCCTTGCATCCTGCGGCCCATTGTCCGGTCTGCAGCCAGCCGCTCGACGAGAACGCGCGCGAGAAATTACGGACCGAGCACGAGGCGAATGCAAAAAAGCTGAAGGCCGATTCCATCCGGGCCCAGCAGCTCATCCTCTCTTCCCGCGAGCGCATCGACTCGCTCACCGTGCGCGACGCGGAGGCCACGAGGCTCGCCACGCAGATCTCCGCGCTCGTATCCGAGGCGGACCTTTTGAAATTGCAAGAATCTCTTTCGCAAGCCAAAGCAGATTCTCACGAGCTTCTGGCGCAGGTCTATTCCGTCTCCGAGCAGCTCAAAGCGGTGCAAGCAAAAGAGAGCGAGCTCTCCCAAACCCTCTCCAAGCTCTCCGATGCCCTCGAATGGCAGGCCCGGCTCGCATCCGACAAGGCCTTTCTGCAAGAGGTCGAAAAGCAGCTCGCCTCCTGCCAACTCCCTCCCGAAGAATGGCTCAAAATCAAGCTTACGCGCGACGTGCTCATCAAAGAGGGTGCGCAAGCGTCCGAGCGGCTTAAATCCGAGCAGGCGCTGCTTTCGGCGCAGAAGCTCATGCTCGAACAATCCCTCAAATCCGCCGCTCTCTTGGAGGAGCGGCGCGCGCAGGCGCTGGCCATGCGCTCGCAGATGGACGAGATCGGCTCTTTCCGCTCCATCCTGCTCACGACGCAGGCGCAGATGCGCTCAAGGGTGCTCGAAGAGATCAACCTCGCCCTCAACCGCCTCTGGCCTCTGGTCTACCCTTACGGGGACTGGAGCGCGGTGCGCCTCGTGGGCGACGAGAAAGACTATTCCATCCAAATCTACCAAGGCCAGTGGAAGGCGCTCGACGCGCACGCCTCCGGCGGCGAGCGCGCCTGCCTGGCCCTCGCGGTGCGCGCCGCCCTCTCCATCCTGCTCACCCCCCATCTGGGCTGGCTCATCCTGGACGAGCCCACGCACAACCTCGACGGGCAGGCCGTGCAATCCCTCGGGCGCGCCCTGGCCGAGCGCATCCCGCAGGTCATCGGGCAAGTCATCGTCATCACGCACGACATGCAATTATTGGAGAGCACGCCGGCCCGCGTGTTCCGCTTCGCGCGGGACAAGAAATCGGGAGAGGATTCCATCGTCGAATGCGACGACTAGAAAAAACGCAAAAAAAGAAATCATGCAAAAACGCAAAAAAATCAGGCCGGAATCAAATGCCGTCTATTCCTCTTTCTTGGGCATCCTTCTGGGCGGCCCCAGCGAGAATGCCAAGAGCAGGTTCGAGCCCAAGAGGAGCGCCAGCGCCCCGCCGCACAGCACGATCGCCATCTGCACCTCAAAGAGCGCTCCGGTTATCTTTGCCTTGGCATCCGAAAGCGAAGCGGCGATGGCGCGCAGATCGTTGCCCGTGTTCCCGAGCGAGGCGACCGCACCCGATGTGGCCGGCGTCATGGCGTCTATCTCGTCCGCGGCCTGTTTGAGCCCGCCCGCCGACTGTTTGATCTGGCCGAGCGAGCCGGCCAGTCCGCCCAGCAGGGTTCCCGCGCCCGGGAGGCCGGACAAGGCGTTCAGGCTGTCTGCCGTCCCGCCCAATCCCGCGCTCAGGTTGCGCAGGCTGGACGAGATGGAGCCTTCTGCCGCGGTGGCATTGCCGCCCAGCGAACCGGCGTTGTCGAGCACGGCCGCGAAATCATTGACGCTGGTGGCGGTCGAGTCCAGCGGCCCGACGAGCGCGGACGAAACCCCTCCGGCGGCCAAATAGCCCATCCCCGTGCCCACCAGCACCGCACCGACGCCCAGGAACGAGACCGTGATGGCCGCCACCCAGAGCATCCAGCGCGCCGCGAGCGCCAGCGAGAAATCGCGCAGCATCCCGCCGATGAATGGCATGTCGACGACCGACTCCGGCGGCACGTCTCCGTACGCCTCCCCGTCCGTCTTGGGCGGCCCGTTGAGCCGGAACGGCTCGTCATTCTCCTCGTCTTTCCTGCGTGTCTGTGCCATCGTCATCTATCCATCCGGGAGCGAAGCGGCGTCTCCCGTGTTTTCCTCCCTTCGTTCAGCCCTTCAGCCCCCTTTTTTTTCGGCGGCTCGAAAGCAGCAGGTAGGCCACCGCCAGAACGATCACCACCACGAGCAGGCCCGCGCCGAAGCCGCCGAGCGCGAAGCCCCGGGTCGAGGCCTTGTCATTTCCGGCCGCGATGAGGGTGTTCGCCTCGGCCACCAGCGCCTTGGCCGCCTTGGGATCATCGTACAGCTTGGCCTGCGCATCGTCAAGCCGGGATGCGATCGGCTTGATGTCCACGCCGGTCGCGGCCCACGTGGCACTGCTGGCATTGACGGTCGCCCGCGCTTGGTTGATGTCCGCCAAGGCCGCGTCCACGTCCGCTTGGCGCGTCTGCAGCTCCTTCTGGGTCTGCTCCACGTATCCGGCCGCCGCCATAAGGCTCTGGTTCGATTCGTCGTAAGCGCCGACCTGCGCCAGCGAGCGGGCGGAATCCAGCAACGTCTGGATCGGGACCGTGCTCAAATTCCCATTGAGCTTGACGGCCTGTTCTTGCATGATCTGCATGCGGGCCGTCAGGGCGTCCACCTGGCCTAGCAGGGCGGCTTTGCGCGTGTCCCCTTCCGCCGGAGCGGGCGGGGCGCTCGTATTCGCGCCGGTGATGTTTGCGAGCACGGCGTCCATCTGGGCCGCCCAGCCGGCGATGTCGCCGCCCAGCGTTTTTAGCACTGTGGCCGAAGCGGCGTAATCCGAATTATCGAGCTTGGCCTGCGAATCGTTGATCCGGTTGGCGATGGTCCCCTGCGCGGCGGACTGCGAATCCGTGAGCGTGAGGCCCCTATACTTGTCCATCGCCGCCTTGTCCGCATCAATGAGCTTCTGTATGCCGATGCGCAAGGTCTGCTCCTGCACGGGCCGGTTCGTGTCCAGTTCGGTCCGCGCGGACGCCACCTGCGCGGCGGCATCGGCATATCTCTGTTCAGACACCGCACCGGCGGCCTGCGTCAGCAAGAGCGGCCCCCTAAAGGGCTCGTGGCTGAGGTTGAGCGCATCCATCACGTCCAGCACGTTGGTTTTGTACTCCTGCACGCTCTGGTTGAGGGCCGCTATCTGCGCGATGATCTGCGTGCCCGTGTCGCTGGCATTGATCGCGTATTCCATCACGCGGCGGTTGAGCGAATCAAGCACGAAGAGGTGGCCTCCCGAGATCCGCACGCTGGTCGGCGCGTCGAACGCGTACGTTCCGTTCCCCTGCTCACCGCCAAGCGTGGCGATGGGATAGCCGTCGGAGCCGAACATCACCACCCGGTTGTTTGCGCTGTCGGCCACGTAGATGGCGTTCCCGTCCCCGGTCACGCTGGTGGGATAATTCAGGGTGCCGTTGCCCCGGCCCGTGCCCCAGCTGTCGATGAATGTGAAGTTGCGGTCATACACCTCGAGCCGGTCGTTCCCCGAATCCGCGATGTATATGTGGTTCTCGTCCATGTAGATATCATGGGCATCCAAGAGCTGGTTTGTCCCCACCCCGGTGCCCAGGTTGTTGTAGAGGTTCAAGCCGGTCTTGGTGTCATACGCCATGACCATCTCGCTGGTCGCATCCAGCATGTACATCGTATTGTTCTCGATCCATATGGCGATGGGTGCGCGGCCCGATGTGGCCAGCGGCCCTATTCTCGACCATTGGCTGGGCTCGACGTACTGGATCACGCCGGCTTTGTTCTGGTCCGCCACGTACAGCGTCCCCGGGGCCATCCAGAACATGCCGTACGGCCTTGAGAAGATGCCGGCGGTCACTCCGCCCCCGCCCACTTCCCGCACGACCGTGTCGTTCTGGAGCACATATACTCCCTCGAGCGTCTGGTCGCTGACATAGAGTTTGCCGCCGCCCACCGCGATCGCGCGCGGATCCTTGAACGTGGCATTCGCGCCATTGTATCCGCCCGATCCGGTGTACTGGGCCACGAACGTGAAAATGTCGGCCTGCACCGCGCCGGCCAGGATCAGCGCCGCCAAGACGGCGGCGAATGCGAATCTCAAACGTCCATCGTTCATATCAAACACCCGATGCCTTCTCCAATACCGATGACTATCTGTCTCGCCGGCGCATTTTAAACGTTTGGGCGCCAAGAGCCGAAAAACACGCGCGCTCAGTTGCGCATGCCGGCGCAAGCGCCGGCGCGTGGTCCATCCTGCGGATGAAAAATGCGCCCGGTTTCAGGCCCTCCCCATGCCGGCCGCCCATGTTCGCCGTTTTATGAAGCTTTGCCTCAAAATCCTTCTTTTAAAGGGTATGTTCCACAACTCATGTTTTTTAACCTCATTTTCCCATTAACTCCGAGACTGTTTAGTATGAGCGCCGACCAAAACACACTAACCCGTACTACGAAGGTCATTTCCCTCCTCCCTATCCCGAGCCTTACGCGCCGGCTCGTCCAGACCAGCCTCGATGCCATGCGCAATCATGACAAGCCCGTCGCTTCGGCGGCGTTCCATCCCCTCCGCCCGGTTTCCAATCCTTCTTTCATGAAACTGGTCCCCCTCCAGACCGACCGACTGCATCCGACGGACACGAAGCTGGCCGAATTCCTCCAGTCTTTACGCGAAGTGCGGGAGCTGGGCGTGCGCCGCCGCCATCTCGTCCTGCACTCCGGCTCCAAACGCATGGTCCTGCTCACGCCC
>JAHFEC010000032.1:8351-10287 GCA_023248665.1 Microcaldota archaeon
ATCGAGCAGGCGCAGATGGTGCGCCAGCTCTTCTCTCCCGAGCACGCGGTCCAGTACCCGCTCCTCTCCAAGCTCTTCGTCCGTCCCGCGATGCTCCTCATCCACGAGCCTCCCGACCCGCGCCAATCCGTGGCGATCGTTGTCTTGATGCCGTTCTGCGCCGACAAGTCCGTTTCCCCGGACGCCCCCTATCATGTGGACTGGGCGGGCATGCGCCCCGGGCGGCGCGTCCGGGCGCTCTCCAAACTGGCCGGGATGCTCGCCGAACTGCATGCCGGTTACGGCCTCGCGTCGGGCGTGTCCATCGAGTCGATCTCGCTCACCCCGGACGAGGAGCCCAAGCTCACCAGCGCGGCCCATCTGGAGGCCATCCACGCCCGTCGCCACGGCACGCCGGAGCTGGTCGGCCTGCTGTGCCAGTTCTGCTCGCGCGGCCTCCTGTCCCATGAGGACGTTCTCATCATCCTGCGCGCCTACCTCGACGGGCACCCGCTCGCCCGCGCTCACGCGCTCGATTATCTGGCGCACCGCTCGCGCACGCGCCGCAGCCACCATTATCTGCACAACCCCAAGAACGCCCTCGAGGCCGAGTTGATGGCCTGGTTCGTCTATTACGAGAAAGAGTTCCACGCGCGCTACATCGAGCCCTAGATATGCGTGCCGTATTCCGTCCGTCCAAAAGCGCGAGGCGGCTCGTCCCGGCCCCATCTGTTTCTTCTATCCTTTCCCGGCTCGCCCATCTTCCCTATCCTTTCCAATCCAGCGCATTGATCAATTCGTCATGCACCTTTCCATTCGAGCAGACCCGAACCGCAGGGGGGAAGCGTCCCCCCTTCAGTTTGAGGGCCCGAGAGGCGCGACGATTCACGCCTCTGGGCACAATCGGCGGTTCGCCGCCGATTAGTGTCCTCCTGATTCCCCCCTCACGTTCGGATGTTGTTTCCAATCCAGCGCATTGATCAATTCGTCATGCACCTTTCCATTCGAGCAGACCAGGCTCGGCGAGTCGAGCTTCCATTCTTTCCCGCACAAGTCGCTCACTTTCCCGCCCGCTTCTCTGACCAGCAGCGCGCCCGCCGCGCCGTCGTAGGGCTGGAGCCTGAATTCCACGCTCGCGTCCGCCAGCCCGCTCGCCACATAGCCCAGATTGAACACGGCCGCGCCAAGATTTCGCACATTGAACACGTGCTTGGCGACCCGTCCCACGCCGGCCAGATGCGCCTCCCCGCCCTCGGAAGAGAGGTGCATGCAAACCAATACCATCGCCTTGGACAATCCGGCTCTGGACGATACCGCGATTCTTCGCGCCCGGCCCAGTTTCCCGCTCTTGGGTTTCTCTTCCCTTTTGTATGCGCCTTCCCCCCTGTGCGCGGTGAGGTAAATGCCCTGCATGGGATAGCCCACGCCGCCGGCCACCACATCCCCGTCTTGCGCATAAGCGACGGACACGCCCCAGATCGGGAACCCATACGCATAATTGTTCGTGCCGTCCAGCGGGTCGATGACCCAGCAGTCGCGCGCGAACAGATCCTTGCGCGAGCGCTCGCTCTCCTCCGAATAGATGGCATGCCCTGGGTATTTTTCGCGGATGGCGGACACGATGAGCTTCTCGGAGGCCAGGTCCGCGTCGGTCACCAAATCGTGCGCGCCCTTGTTCGAGCTGACGGCGCGCTCCTGTTTTTGTGCGAGCAGCCTTCCCGAGCGCACGAGCAAATCCAGAATGAACGAATCGATGTCTTGCATATCGGGCCCGATGGGATTTGAACCCACGACTTCCTGCTTTCTTCGAGAGAAAAGGCAAACTGCCCTTTCTTTTCCCTTAAGGCTTTTCTTTCTGCGGAAAGAAAAGGCTTCGTAGAAGGCAGGCATTCTATCCAGGCTGAGTCACGGGCCCGCGCATTACGATTGAGCCCGGCGCTCTTTAAATAACTTCGAG
>JAHFEC010000111.1 GCA_023248665.1 Microcaldota archaeon
ATTCAGAGCTCCAGGTGCTCATCATCCGCGCCCGAACGGACGGCGTCAGCAAACCTGTATCTCATCAACGTCCATGTTTTGCGAATCCCGCCTTTTTATTGGCATCTACCTCAGCTTCTCGAATTTGCCGATTTTGCGGTTCTTGACGCAGTTGTCGGGCCTAAAGCAGTGCCCGTTCATGGCGATGTACACGCCGTGCGGCAGCGACTTGGCATATGCGATGGCCGTGCCGAGGTTGAACAGCCCGTCCGAGCTGCCGAATTTGTAGGGGATCATCGCGCCCGTCAGCACGATGGTCTTGTCCCGGATGTTCGCGTCCAGCATTTTCGCCGTCTGGACCATGGTGTCCGTGCCATGGGTGATCACGAGCTTGTCCTCTTCGGCCGAGCGGCAGTTCTCGAGGATGATGCGCCGGTCGCCGTCCGTCATCTGCAGGCTGTCCATCATCATGAGCGTCCTCACCTCGCATTCCGTCTCGCAGCGGGCCAGCTTGAGCATCTCGCCCACATGGGAATCCTTGAAGAAAAGGGTGCCGTTCAGCTCGTTGTACTCCTTGTCGAAAGTCCCTCCAGTCACGAATATCCTCACGGCCATGTCATCATCTCCGAATGAAAATCCAGCCGAGCCTCGCCTTCGCTCGGGCATCCACGATATACTTTCCAAAATCAATCTATTTAATCCATGTGTCTTTCCTTACGGGTTCTAAGAAGGGGCGCTCCCGTTCCCGCCGGCCGCCGGCGCGCATACGCCCGCCCCTTCTTTCTCCTGCCCGGCCTTGTGGGCGACCGAGTCCATCTGCTCGCGCATTTGCGCGTCATTCGCCCCATACGTCAGCAGCACCCGGTCGAGATTGCGGATCCGTACGTCCTTGAGGCCGGACACCTCGGTGCCGTTCACGAAATAGCGCCAGCGCTCGTCCATGCTGTCGCAGTACGACGTGCCGTTGTCCAGGCGCAGGCATCCGTTGGCGAGACTCATGTTGAGCGTAAAGAAGAAGTACCCCCACGTCACGCCGGTTGCATGGACGTGCACGAGGTCTCCGTCCATGTCGTGGAGGTGGGCCAGCCGGCTGTCGTTTCCGCACACCTGATCGCCGCCCGGCGGCGTCGGCGTCATGTATCTCTCCTGCGAGAAATTGTAAGCCTGACCATCGACGTACACTCTGAAGTCGGCGTGGTCGTGCGCGCTGCCGAACGCGCCCATGGCGGGCGCCTGCGCACAGCCCACGGCCAGCGCCAGAAGGGCGACGGCGATGAGCAGCACCAGCCGGATGCCTGTTTTTGCCATGGCCTATTTGTAGACCTGCTTCCTTTTTACCCCTTTTTATCCGCCCTCGCCGGGACGGCCGACCCGCACAATCAGGCGTGAATTTATAAACCGCCGAAGATTACCAGAATGCAATAATCATATTGCGGTTCCGGCCTTTGCCGAGGAAATCGCCATGAGAGGTGTTTGAATGAAAACAGCCCTGTTTGCAATCGCGGTCCTGGGCCTGCTCCTGCTGGCCGGGTGCACGAGCTTGGACAGCGTGATCGGCTCCGGCACAAGCAATTCCGGCTCCGGCGGCTCTTATGCTTCCGGGGCCATGCCCAAGGAATTGCCCCTCCGTGCCACCGCCGATTTCGCGGCCGCTTCCGCACCAAGCGATGTGGTCCAAGCCCAGCAGCTCATCAAGACAGCCAACGCCGAGCTGGAAGTCCCGGCGGGCACCCTCCAGGCGCGTTATGCCCAATTCAAGGGGCTCATCAGTTCCGACGGCGGCCAGATACTCAGCGCCGATTATCAGGAGACCGACAACACGAAGGAATACAATATCCGGGCCAAGATTCCCCCTGCCAAGTTCGAGGGCCTCGCTTCCCAGCTTCAGGGCATCGGCTCGGTCAAGCAGATGAACTCCAACGTCGAGGACGTCAGTTCGCAGTATGTGGACCTGACAACGCGCATCAAGAACCTCCAGATCCAGCGCGACGATCTGCGCAATCTCTTCGCCCAGAACGGCTCGCTCGAAGACGTGCTGGCGGTGGAGCGCGAGCTCATCCGCGTGCAGACCGACATCGAGATGTACCAGAACGAGCAGCTGAACATGGACCGTCAGATCGCCATGTCTGGCGTGCAGGTGCGCATCTATGAGCAGGCGCCGGCCGTGGACCGCAACGTCCTCGCCCCGCTCGCCGACGTGGGCAACATCTTTTTGGGCGCCCTGGGCGCGGCCATCCTCGTGCTCTCGGCCATCCTCGGCTTCGGCATCCCGGTGCTGATCGTGCTCTTTATCGCCTACAAAATCTTCCGGCACTTGCGCCCCAAGAAGGAGGCCGCTTCGGCCAAGACGGGAAAGAAATAAGGCGCGAGCCGCCGCCGGTTTCCTCCCATTTTTTTGATTTTTTCCATTCTCTCTTTCATTTTCTATTTTTCGATTTTTCTTCTTTCTGGTTGTGGTAACGTCCTTACTTTTTCAGCCCCGGTCGAAACGTCTATAAACCATCCCGGCGAATTCATCTAGGGGATTTTATGCGTTTGCTTCTGTTCGCGTTATTCATATCATCGGCCTTGCTTTTCGGCTGCGCCGGAAATGCGGGCAATGCCTCTGCCCAAGGCGGTGTCTCCGTGCAAACAGCCCCGGCACCACCGAGCGGCAATCTGCCCGCGAAAACCTCTCCGGCTTCCGCACCGGCCGCCAACACGGTCGCCGTCCAGATCAGCGGATTCGCGTTCAATCCTGCGAATCTGAGCGTCGCCAAAGGCACCACCATCACCTGGACCAATCAGGACAGCGCGCCGCACACGGTCACCTCCACTTCCGGCGCTTTCGATTCCGGCACCCTGCAAAACGGCGCGAGCTGGGGCCACACCTTCGACGCTCCCGGCACTTACGATTACCATTGTAGCATCCATTCCAGCATGAAGGGACAAATCATCGTCACCGGATGAGGTTGTCAAGCGATGGACGTCCTTTCCCGCCTGCGTGCAATCCCCCTCCACGTTCTGGCCATCGGGCTGCTCTCCTTCTGTGCACTGGCCGGGATTCTGGCTCTGCCCGACTCTTTGCGGCTTGCGGCGCTTGGCACCCTCTTCGCATCCTGCGCCGCCACCGTTCTCTCGCAAGCTCTTCTGGATCGCCAAGCGGGCCGGAAGGCCGTTTTCTCAAAAACCGCGCTGATTTCGGGCCTGATCATCGGCTCCATCCTGCCGCCGGACACCCTCGTTGGGCTTGTCGTGCTCGTCGGCGCGCTCGCCATGCTGCTCAAACGGCTCATCCGCATCCGCGGCTCTCCCCTCTTCAATCCGGCCGCCTTGGGCTTGGTGTCCGCCGGCGCGGCCTTCGGGATACGCGCCGGCTGGTGGGCCGCCGCGCCGACGCCGGCGCTCATCGGCCTGCAAATCGCATCGCTGGTGATATTGGGTTGGAAGCTGGGGAAATTCATTTTGCAGGCCGCCTTCCTGCTCGCATGGCTTGCGCCCTGGGGTGTGATCATCTTTCTGGCTGGCACCGCGCCCCCGCTTTCTTTCTTCTTCGGCCTCATCCCATTCTATCTGATGGCCTTCATGCTTCTCGAGCCCATGACCAGCCCGCTCAAGCCGTCTTGGCAGCTCGTCTATGGCGGTTTCGTCGCTCTGGTCGCATTCGCCATCCCTTATGCCAATGTCCCGGCAGATGCCCTGCTTCTGGCGCTGCTGGCCGGCAATGCGATCACGAAGGCACTGGCGCTTCTGCCGGTGCCGGCCGAGAA
>JAHFEC010000112.1 GCA_023248665.1 Microcaldota archaeon
GACATCCACGACACCACGCTCATCCAAGGGGTGCTGGTGGACAAGGAGGTCGTGCACTCGGGCATGCCCAAGACCATCCAGAACGCCAAGATCGCGATGCTCGACTCCGCGCTCGAGATTGAGAAGACGGAAGTCGACGCCAAGATCGAGATCACCAGTCCCGACCAGATGCAGTCCTTCCTCAACCAGGAGGAGAAGATGCTAAAAGACATGGTCGAGAAGATCGCCAAGGCCGGCGCCAACGTCGTGTTCTGCCAGAAGGGCATCGACGACATGGCCCAGCACTTTTTGTCCAAGAAGGGCATCCTGGCCGTGCGCCGCGTGAAGAAATCCGACGTGGAGAAGCTCGCGCGCGCCACGGGCGGGCGCATCGTCACGTCGCTGGACGACCTCTCGACCAAGGACATGGGCGCCGCGGGCCTCGTCGAGGAGCGAAGCGTGGCCGGCGAGAAGATGGTGTTCGTCGAGAACTGCAAAGACCCCAAGTCCGTGACGCTCTTCGTGCGCGCCTCCACCGAGCACGTGGTGGCCGAGGCCGAGCGCGCCATCGTGGACGCCATCGGCGCGGTGTCCTCCGCCGTCGAGGAGGGGCACTTCGTCTACGGCGGGGGCTCCACCGAGATGGAGATGGCCGCGCGCCTGGGCGAGTATGCCAAGAAGGTGGGCGGCCGCGAGCAGCTGGCCATCCAGGCCTTCGCCGAGGCGCTCGAATTCATCCCGCGCACGCTGGCCGAGAATGCGGGCATGGACGCCATCGACACGCTGGTGGCCCTGCGCGCCAAGCACGGCACATCGGGCAACGCCAGTTGGGGCATCGACATCTACGCCGGCAAGATCGCCGACGTCAAGCCTCTGGGCGTGCTGGAGCCGGCCAAGGTCAAGAAACAGGCCATCGCCTCGGCCTCCGAGGCCGCGCGCATGATCCTGCGCATCGACGACATGATCTCATCGCGGGCCAAGTCCCCCGCACCCGGCGCGGGCGGCCCCGGCGGCATGGGCGGCATGGGCGGCGAGGATTACTAAGAAAGTTCGGGGCGCGGCCCCTCTTTCTTCCCCTTTCTTATTCTTATTTTCCAATCCTCTTTTTCCCATCCGTACCTTCTCATTTTTATTCTTTATAACAAATGGTTCATTATGTTTTCATATTATAAATAGGCGAATCCCTTATCCAGCCATGCCATCTTTGGATGCGGCTTTCGTCCCGTTCAAACCCAAATCCGGTATCCTCGCTCCCGAGCAGAGGCCGCCTTTGGCCGGCGGGCCGAAGCTCCACGTCTTCCTTCCCCGCCAGAAAGAGGCCGATTTCATAGTTTTCGCAAACCGGGTCAAGGACATCATGGAAAAGTCGAAAGAAGCGGCCGACCGCGCGGGCCGCTCCGTCCCGGCGGCCATTCTATTCCCGGAAAATTCGCTCGAGTACTGTTTCGACATCGAAACCTCCGAGGTGATGAAATGCCTTGACCGCGTACAGCCGCTGATCCCGGCCGACAACTCGGTGGTCATCGCGTTCTCCGTGCTTGAAAAATCGCGCGACGGCCCGAGGAATATCGGGTACCTCGTGAATAATGCCCGCGTCGAGCGGTCCATGAAACGGGTCTGCACGAATTATGACGCGTATCAGCTCCGCCGCGCTTTCCCCATCGGCGAGGTCGAACATCATGAAGCCATATGGGGCGCGCAAGGCGACGAGATGATGGATATCGGCGTCAGCTTCCCCAAGTTCGACCTCCCGGGCGGCCTGTCTGTCGAGATCCGGGTCTGCCTGGATGTCGCGTCCGGTCCCATCCGCGCGCAAGCGGATGTGATCACGCTGGTGCCGGCCTATGCGCTCAACCCCAGATGCACGTCAATTCTTTCGCCCAATCGAAAATCCGTGTTCATCCACGATGGCCGGGACGGCGCGCCGTGGTTTCAGGACATGCCCTCCAATACAATATACGCCGCCCGGATGCCCCCGAACGCATGGAAAAAAGCGTTCCTGGCCGGGGAGATTTGCGCCTCTTCTTTCGACTGAGCCCCGCCTCCGCCCGTCGGCCGGGTTCGGGCCCGTCCCATCTCTCATTTCCAGCCGATTTTTTTCACCTTCCAAGACGATAAAACGGTTACCGAACAGTTTAGAAAAGTATATAAACATGTTTAACTCCTAATAGTGTTTATCTATGGCAAAACATACTGCTAATTGCCATCGAAAAAAGCAACCTTGAAAAAAATCTGGTGATTGGAATGCAAAACTTCAAACCAAAGCAAAATCAGGCGTCAAACAACAAAAAGCGCCCGAGCGAACGTTCCGCCTTCAGCCGGGCGGGCCAAATGGGCCTTGTGGCCCTGAAGACCTTCGTCATTCTGGGCAGCGTCGAAATACTCAACCTTTTCACCACCGGTTGCACGCAACAGACCACCCTTATCACGAGCTATGTCCATGACACCATCACGGTTGTCAAGGACGCCAGCAAGAAAGAGTATCAGGCCCTGCTCACCCTCAAGCGCGACGGCGTGGCCACGGATACGCTCACGGCCTCCAAGAACCCTCTTACTCTGAGCATCGGCGGGCTGCCGTACAACCTGAGCGTGATCGGCGGCGGCGTGGATACCCGCACCAACCAGCGCGCGGTGCTCCTCTCGCTCCAGTCAGCCGATTTGACTACGGATTCGACTCTCGCAAGCATCGAGCAATGGCTGGTCCTGAACACCGCCAACAAGAACGCCCTGCAAATGTCGCTCAACGGCGAAACGGTCGAGCTCGTGCTCAACGATGCCTCCTTCGGGATGTCGTCCTCGCAGAGCCAGAACGTGTTCCTGCGCATCCTCTACAACGGAAAGCCCCTCTCCCTCGTATCCCTCGAGGAAGGCGGCCATCGCGTGATCACCACCTATGAGGATTCGGACCAGACCGACATCACGGTGAGCGATTCAGTCGCCGTGCAGTCCGTGATGACCGGCCAGAGCGGCTCCCATGCCCGGCTCAACGGCCGGAACCTCTCGGATCAGGATTCCATCAAGCTGGGCAGCGGCCTGACCATGGTCTATCTGGGCAACGGAATTGAAGACCCGGTCAATCCGGCCATCGGCTCCCTCGTCATCGCCTATGACACGACCACCGTCTCCTTCAGCATCCCGGCCACCGCCATGGACACGTCCGTCGTGCTGCAAGGAAACCTCTGGCAGGTACACAGCGACGGCATCAAGGTCCTCTACCTCTCGGGCGAGCAGATCGGGGCCGCTTCGGATCAGGTCACCCTGTCCGACTCGCGCGGCAACTCGGCCAGCAAAGGTGTCGGCTTCTACAAGTCCTCCCCCGGCAGCACGGCCGAGTACGTCCTCCACTATGGCGGCGTGAGCGTCCAATTGGGCGATGCCGTAAGTTCGGCGTTCGGCAAGGCCCGGCCGGCCAACCCGGTCAGCGCCGGCACGCCGCCCCAGTAATCCGGCCGGGCCGGTTCTTTCGCGCCCTCGCCGGTTTTTTTCCATTTTTCTTTTCAATTTTTCCCATCCTTCTTTTTCGGCCGCCCCGGTCCGTTTTCGCCTGTTTGCAAAAGTATATAAACACGTTTAGTCATAATAAATCACCAGAAAACAGGTTTTGCGGGTGAAATGCAAGTTGTTCCAGCACGCCAGCGCATGTCCGGTAGTCCAGCCCCGGCCCGGCGACGGCGCCTGCGTTCGCTTTGGATAAGTGATTTTCGCTCAAATGTCGCTTTTGCATCTGCATGTTCCGGGGGTGTT